>JBDTSC010000079.1:0-11920 GCA_039931375.1 Ardenticatenales bacterium | reverse complement strand
GATCCTCGAGGGCAAGCACGACGAGCTGCCCGAGCAGGCGTTCTACATGGTCGGCGGCATCGACGACGCGATCGAGAAGGCCAAGACGCTCTAGTCCGATGGCGCCGGCGCCGGCCGGCGCCGCGACCGGGCGAGCGCTTTGCCGCCGGGGTTCAAGGAGACGAACGTGCCGCTTACCCTCACCGTGGTCACGATGGAACGCGAGGTCTACAGCGCCGACGATGTCGAGCGCGTCATCGTGCCCGCCAGCGAGGGCGTGATGGGCATCCTGCCGCGCCACGAGCCGATCCTATCGGCCTTGAAAGAAGGCGAGCTCGAGATCGTCCGCCCCGGCAAGCGCGACATCCTGGCGATCAGCGGGGGATTCATCGAAGTGCGCGGGCTGCAGGTCATCGTCATGGCCGATATGGCCGAGCAGTCGGACGAGATCGACGTGGCGCGGGCGGAACGCGCCCGCGCCGAGGCCCTCGAGGCGCTGGCCAAGGCGCCGGCGCAGGCGGAGCGCCTGGACATGGTCCACGCGCTGCGGCGCGCCGAGACGCGGATCAAGGTGGCACGGCGGCACCGAGGCGACAGCGTTCGCATGTAGTCGGGAATGTGGTTGGACGGCCACAACCACGCTTCGGCGTTGCCGCGTAGTCCCAACCGGGTCGAATCAGCCGTTCGGAAGCGCGCTCGGCGTCGCTTCCGTGTCTCGCCGCCGCTGTTTCCAACCCGTCCACGCGAACGCCGCCCCAAAGCACAGCGTGCACGGCAGGACGATCGCCGCGCTCGCCGCGATCTCGGCGTAGTACGTCACGTAGAGTCCGATCAGGCCTGACGCCAGCGCCACGACCGTGCTCAGCGCCATCATCTGCGGCAGTCGATCGGTGACCAGAAACGCGGTCGCCGCCGGCGTGACCAGGAAGGCGACCATCAGCACCACGCCGACCGCCTGCAGCCCGATGACGATCGTGACCGCGAGCAGCACGAGCAGCAGCGTGTCGAGCGCGGCGAGCGGCAGGCGCAGCGTCGTCGCGAGCACGCTGTCGAAGCTGGCGATGACGAGCTCCTTGTACAGCGCCGCGATGACCACGAGAACGACGACGCCGACGGCCGCCATCCGCCACACGTCGCCCCAACCCACGGCGAGGATCTGGCCGATCAGGATGTGCGATAGGTCGACGGGCGCGACACCGGGCGGCGCCGGTCGCGAGATCAGGGCGATGCCGAGCGCGAACATCGCCGCGAAGACGATCCCGATCGCGCTGTCCTCGGCGACCTCCGCCCGCTGGCGCAGCGCGCTGATGCCGACCGCCGCGACCAGCGCCGCGCCGAGCGCGCCGCCGAACATCGCGGCTGCGCTCGCCCCGCCCGCGACGATGTAGCCGATCGCGATGCCGGGCAGGATCGCGTGGGCCAGCGCGTCGCCGAAGAAGGCCATCCGTCGCAGCACGAGGAAGGTGCCGACGACGCCGCAGACCGGCGCCAGGACCAGGATCGCCGCGAACTTGGGGGCCATGAACGCCCCTTGCCACGGCCCGGCAAGCCACGTGGCGACCGCGCCGGCCCAGTCAGCCACGCCGTGAGCCCCGCTCCCGCTCGTCCACCACCCGAGGGCCAGCGATGTGCGACGGCGGGGCCATGCCGGTCGCGACACGGCGCGGCATCTTCGGCGCGATCACCGCGGCGTGGCCGTCGTCGCAGCAGCCGGGGTCGGACAGGACGTGGTGGCCATCCGGACTCTCGACGATCTGCAGTCCGGCGCCATAGGCCGCCCGCAGGTGATCTTCCGCGAGGCTTTCGTGGGGCGGACCGCAGGCCACCATCCGTCGCGCCAGGAGCAGCGCGCTGTCGAAGCGCGCCTCGGCCAGCACGAGGTCGTGCATCGCCACGAGGACCGCGACGCCGTTGGCCGACAGATCGTCCAGGACGGCCATGATCGTGTCGGCGGAGGCGGCGTCCAGGTTGTTCAGCGGCTCGTCCATCAGCACGAGGCGCGCGTCCTGGACCAGCGCGCGCGCGATGAGCATCCGTTGCTGCTGCCCGCCGGACAGATCGCGGATCCGCCGGCTGGAGAGGTCCTCGATGTCGACGGCCGCCAACGCCGCCGCGACGGCCGCCCGGTCCGCCGCCCCCGGCCGCCGCAGCCAGCCGACGCGGTGCGCCCGGCCCATCAGCACGACGTCGTACACGGTCACCGGGAAGCCCCAGTCCAGTCCGGCGCGCTGCGGGACGTAGGCGACGCAGCGATCCTGCCCAGGCGCATGATCGTGCACGGCGATGCGTCCGCTCGATGCGTCGACGAGGCCGACGATCGCTTTCAGGAGCGTGCTCTTGCCGCTGCCGTTTGGGCCGACGACCGCCATCCGTTCGCCGGGCGCCACGGTGAACGTGACGTCGCTGAGCGCGACGCGGCTGTCGTAGCGGACCGTGAGGTCGGTGACCTCCAGGATCGGCGGGGTCAGCGGCATGCGGGGCACCGGCCGAGGAGCTCGAGGAGGTGGCCGTAGATCCGAAAGCCAGTCCGCGCCGCCAGCGCCGTCTCGAGATCACCGAGCGGACAGTCGTCGAACTCGACGACGGTGCCGCAGTCGGCGCACACGAGGTGATGATGGCCGCCATCGGCCAGCGCGAAGCGCTGCTCCACGCCGACGCCGAGGGCCAACGGGCGGATCGCGCCGAGCCGGGCGAGCGTCTCCAACGTGCGGTACACCGTGGCGCGGCCGAGATCGGGGCACAGCGGCTTGGCGCGCTCGAAGACCTCGGCGGACGTCAGGTGCGCGTCGCTGGTTTCGAGCACCGTGGCCACCGCGCGCCGCGGAGCGGTGAGGCGTAGTCCGGCGGCCGCGAGGCGATCGGCGAGCGAGTGGGTCGGTCGCGGGTGGTTCATGCGGCAATCATGGGCGTATTGAGAACGATTCGCAATTGCGCGTTCGCTCGCGCCGTGGCGCGACCTCCCATATGATCGTGCGCCACGACCGCGTGCGATGCGGACGGCCTAGACACGGATCGGCGACACATCGGCGCCGCATCGGCGGCCCGGCGAGCCGACGGACAAGCAGAAGCATGGAATGCCGCGGATGAAGCAGATGACCGGGTTGGCGGAGCGGGTGGCGATCATCACGGGCGGCGGTACCGGCATCGGCCGCGCGATCGCGTCGACGATGGCGGCGCTCGGGGCGCACGTCGTGGTCTGCGGCCGCCGCGCCGACATCGTCACGAGCCTGGCGCGCGAGGCAACGGCAACCGGGCTGACGATGCGCTCCGTCGTCGCCGACGTCAGCGTCGAGGCCGACGTCGAGCGCGTCGTGGCGGAGGCGTATGACAGCTACGGTGCCGTGGACATCCTGGTGAACAACGCGGGCGTGTTCGAGAACGGGGCGATCCACGAACACGACGTCGACGCCTGGGACCGCGTCATGGCGGTGAACCTGCGCGGACCGTTCCTGATGAGCCGGGCGGTGCTGCCGATCATGCGCGCCCAGGCGCGGGGCCACATCGTCAACATCAGCTCCGAGGCCGGCATCGAGCACTACCCCACGAACGGCGCGTACGGCGTCAGCAAGCACGCCCTGAACGCGCTGGGCGAGTACATCCAACGCGAGAATCAGGACCTCGGGATCAAGGTCAACACGATCTGCCCGGGCGTCGTCTTGACGGACATGAACGACGCGTTTGGCACCGTCGAGCCGGCGAACTGCCTCGTGCCCGAGGACATCGCGGAGCTCGTGCTGTGGTTGGTGACGCGGCGCGACACGATCAAGATCGGCACGCCGGTGTTGATGCAGACGATGCGCAATCCGTGGCGGGCGGAGGGGTGACCCGTGCGTCCTCCCGAGACCATGCCGACGATCGTCGGTACGGACTCCTCGGGTCGGCCCTCGCGACAGCCGCCGCCGGTTGCGCAACGGCACTCGGTGTGGCACGCTGTCGCCCAATGATTGCCTTGGTCCGTGTGCGCTTCCGTCCGACGGTCCCCATCCGCCTCTTCGGCGCGCTGGTGGCGACCGGTGCGCTGGCGATCGCGGCGACCCAACCGGCGCAGCTGCGCGCGCAAACGCCGACCGCGACCCCGGCGCCCACCGCCGACGCCTCGCCATCGCCCACGCCGCCGCCCGACCTGATCCTGGACGGCAAGCGCGTCCAGTTGGCCGGCGAGCTCCACTACGGCCGCGTCGTCCTGAAGAACCGCAGCGTGATCGAGGTCCAGCGGTACTCGGGCACGGACAACACCGGGCGGATCGAGCTGCACGCCGATTGGATCGAGATCGACCGCACCTCGAAGATCGTGGGCGATGAGAACGGCTACCGCGGCGTCGTGCGAAACAACGGCGAGGGACCCGGCGGCGGCGAGGGCGGCCAGCGCACCTTCGACGGCGGCGCCGGCGGCGGGTACGGCGGGCGCGGCGGGGACGGCGTGCTGGACAACGTGCCGACGACGGCGGCCAGCGGCGGGCGCAGCTACGGCACGGCGTGCGGCGATGACCTCGACCGCGGCTCGGCCGGCGGGGCGCCGGGCGTGGCGGACAGCGGCGGCGACACGGCCAAAGGCGGCAACGGCGGCGCCGCCGTCGCGCTGATCGCCGACACGGTGCTGATCACCGGCACGATCACCGTCAACGGCGAAGACGGCATCGTCTCGGCGAACGACGCGGCCGGCGGCGGGGCGGGCGGGGGCATCATGGTCCGCGCACGGCGGCTGCAGCAGTCCGGCCGGCTCGAGGCCAAGGGCGGCATCGGCGCCGTGACGGACGACGGCGGGGGTGGCGGCGGCGGCGGGCGGATCAAGCTCGGCTACATCGTCGGCAGCCACAGCGCCGGCGCGCTCAGCATCGACGGCGGCCGGGGCGATGGCAACGGGCGCAAGAACGACGGCGAGCGCGGATCGATCTGCATCGCCGTCCCGACCCCGACGCCGACCGTCCGGCCATCGCTGACCCCCATCCACAGCCCGACGCCGACGATCCCGCCCGACACCGCCACGCCGACGGCGACGGACACCGAGCCGCCGACGGAGACGCCGACGGCCACGCCGACCGAAACATCGACGATGACCCCGACCGCGACGCCGACCCCGACGCCGCGGCCCGTCTACCTGCCGATCGGGCTCCGCGAGGACTGCCCGAAGACCACGCGTCCCCCAATCGCGCTGGCGATCGTCCTGGACGCGTCGACGAGCATGCTCGAGCCGACCCGCCAAGGCCGGACGAAGCTCGCCGCGGCCGTGGATGCGGCATCGACCGTCGTGTCCCTGCTCGGGGCCGACGCGCGGGACGGGATCGCGCTGATCACGTTCAACGATCAGGCCCACCTCATCGCCCCGCTGACCGATGACAAAGGCGCTCTGCGCCGTGCGCTGGGAAGCGTCGTCGCCGCCCCGGGCTCGCGGCTGGACGCGGGCATCCGCCTGGGGGCCGCGACGCTCGCCCGCCCCGACGTGCCGATGGACGCCGTGCGACGTCTCGTCGTCCTCACGGACGGCTTGCCCAACCCGTCGACTCCGGCGGATGCGATCGCCGCGGCGCAGACGGCGCGCGCCGCCGGGATCGTCGTCGATGCGATCGGTGTCGGGGACGACGTGGATCCGGGGCTGCTGCGCGCCGTCGCTGGCGATCCGGCGCGGTACCACGCGGCGCCGGACGCGGAGGACATCGCCACGATCTTCGCGGACCTGCGCTTCATCCCGCCGCCGTGCGGCGGGGCGACGTTCTGGCCGTCGGCTCCGCAGCCGGCCCAGTCGATCACCCGATGAGCGGAACGGCGCCATGAACCTCGGCTTCCTGATCGACAACCGCAAATGCATCGGCTGCCACGCCTGCTCGACGGCGTGCAAGCAGGAGAACGAGGTCCCGCTCGGGGTGAACCGCACCTGGGTGAAGTACGTGGAGAAAGGCGCCTTCCCGGACGCGCGACGCTTCTTCCAGGTCACCCGCTGCAACCACTGCGCGAACCCGCCCTGCGTCCGGATCTGCCCGGTCACGGCGATGTACCAGCGCACGGACGGGATCGTCGAGTTCGACGGCGACGTCTGCATCGGCTGCAAGGCGTGCATCCAGGCCTGCCCGTACGACGCGATCTATATGGACCCGGACACCGGCACCGCCGCCAAGTGCCACTTCTGCAGCCACCGCACGGACCTTGGGCTGGAGCCCGCCTGCGGCGTCGTCTGCCCGACGCAGGCGATCGTCTCGGGGGACTTGGATGACCCGTCGAGCACCATCCGCCAGCTCCTCGGCCGGCACGACGTGTCCGTCCGCAAGCCCGAACAGGGCACGCTGCCCAAGCTGTTCTACATCGACGCCGACGCCGTGACGCTCGTGCCCACCGCATCACCGTCGGGCGATGCGTTCATGTGGGCCGACCGCGACCCGGCGGCGGCGCATGTCGACGCGGCGGCGGTGTCGCACACGACCCACGGTGCGGCGCACGCGACGCCACGTCGAATGTCCGCCAGCGGCACGCCGCTGCGCACGCCGGTCCCGCAGGGCGCGCCGGCCACCGGCCCGATCGCCATGGGCGGCACGATGGCGGGGCACATGGTGCAGACCGGCTACAACGCGCAGCAAAAGCCGCCGTGGCACTGGCCCGTGCCGGCGTACCTCGTGACGAAGGCGATCGGGTCGGGGGCGTTCATGCTGCTCGCGGCCTTCGCGTTCACCGGCAAGGCGGACGATCCGGTGTGGGCGACGATGGCGTCGGCGATCGCCGCCCTGTTCACCGGGATCACCGCCGCGCTGCTCGTCCTGGACCTCGACCGCCCCGAACGGTTCCTGCGCATCCTCACCCGCCCGCAGTGGCGCTCGTGGCTGACGCGCGGCGCGTTCATCCTGCTTGGGTTCGGCGTCGTCGCGACGCTGAACACGGCGCTGGCCGGCGCGACATGGGCGGGCCTCGTCGCCAAGACGGACCTCGGCGCATTGCGGGCCCTGCTCCTCGGCCTCGGCGGTATTCTGGCCGTTCTGAGCGCCGCCTACACCGCGTTCCTGTTCGGCCAGGCCGAGGGCCGCGACCTGTGGCAAAGCCCGCTCCTGCCGGCGCACCTCGTCGTCCAGGCGATCGCAGCCGGGGCGGCCGGCCTGCTCGTCCTCGACGCCATCGCCGTGCCGCTCGACGTCCCGTTCGCGGACGCCGGCCTGCGCGCCTTCGGCCTTGCGTTCTGGGCGATGGCGGCCGCGCTGATTCTCAATGCGCTGTTGATCTTCGGCGGCGAGATGGCGATGCCGCACACGACGCCCGAGGCCGCGATGGCGGCGCGCGCGATCACGCACGGGCGCTATCGGCGGCACTTCTGGTGGGGCGCGGTGGTCGTCGGGCACGTCGTGCCACTAGCGATCGTCGCGCTTCTCTGGGCGGCGGCGGGCCTGTCCGGCGAGGCCCGGGTGGCGGGCATCGCCGTGGCGGGCGCGGCGACGATCGTCGGCCTGTTCTGCTACGAATACGCCTACGTCATGGCGCCGCAGGACGTGCCCAACAGCTGATCCCGAGGGTGGCGACGACGGCGACATCATCCACGCGGACGGCGTGGGCGTCGTCGCCATATCGCCGCGTCGCGGAACGGGCGCAGGGCGGGTCGTCGGTCGACCCGCCCTGCGTGACCATCTCGCATGCTGTCACCGCCGAACCCGCACGACCCGCCCAGGTCGCCTGCTCGGGGTGGGTTCAACGGCGGCGGTCTATGGGCGCTGGGGCCAGAAGGCCGGGCACGGGATCAGGCTCGCGATCTCGACGTAGATCCGCTCGAGGTCGCTGGCGTCCGGGCTCCGGAAGAAGAACGGCGGCTGGCTGGCCATCGCCTGCAGGGCGTCGACGTCCAGCTCTTGGCCGATGCCGATCGTGAACAGCAGGATGCCGTGCTGCTTGGCAAGCGCCGCACGCGCCACGGCCTCCGCGACCGGGCGCGGGTTGGACCGGCCGTCCGTGAGCAGGATCATCGTCTTCGTTCGGAGGCGGCCGTCGGCGGCGCCGTGATCGAGGACGCTCTCGGCGACGTCGACGGCGCACGGCAGGCACGTCTGCGGCGACAGGACGATGGCGTCGAGCGCGGCGTCGAGCGCGGTCCGGTCCTGCGTGAGGTTCTGCATGACCCGCGCTTCGTCGTTGAACGAGACGATCGCGGCGCGGTCCCGGCCCTCCGCGAGCTGGAGCTCGCCGATGAAGACCTTGGCCGCGAACAGCGACGCCGCCATCTTCGTCGTGCCGCCGCCCGCGTCCTCGCGCATGCTGGTCGAAGCGTCGAGGACGAGGACGACGTCCGCGGCGCGCCGCTCGGCGTCGCAGCGTTCCCGGAGGGTGAGCGGGAGGTAGAGGTCGGGCGGCACCGGGGTCGGCGTCGCGGTGGGCGTCGGGGTGTCGGTCGGGGTGGGCGTCGGCGTGTCCGTCGGGGTGTCGGTGGCGGTCGGCGTTTCGGACGGGATCGGGGTCTCCGTCGCCGGCGGCACGCACGGTTCGGGGACGTGGACGATGGCCTCAGGCAGGACGACCTTCCGGTCGCGGTTGTGCTCGTCACCGATGACGAGCTCGCCCGTCACGGTGAACGCGCCCGTCGCGCTCGGCTCTACCCGGTAGTCGACGTCGTGCGGGCCGGCCATACCGATCCGGTTCCACTCCCAGCGGAGCACCGTCCCGGCCTCGGTGACGGTGATCGAGGTGGGCGCGACGTTCGCCGAGTCCGCCACGTAGTCGAGCCCGACCGGCAAGTGCTGCACGATCGCGACCTCGCGCAGCAGGCGCTCGCGCTTCAGGATGTCGAACTGGTTCGTGAGCGCGCTGCCCATCCCGCCGACCGTCGGGGGGATGAAGAAGAAGCGGCCGCCGCCGCCGATCGCGCGGGCGGCGTAGCAGTTGGCGGCGATCGAGGAGGGGCAGCCGGTGAGCATCGTCCCGAACTCGCGCTCGAGGTCGCGGCCGGCCGCGATCGACTGCTGGGCGTACGGGAGCATCGGATAGCCGCCGCACATGCCCTGTGATCCCTCGACGAAGAGGACGGCGAAGTCGCACGTCTCGTCGCCGTTCGCGAGCCCCGCGTCCTTGCGCTCGTCGCGTACGAGGTTCTTGGCGATCGGCGCGGCCCGGCTCAGCGAGCCGATGATCGCGACGCACGGACACGCGCCTGAGCCGTCGTCCATGCACTCGGCGGGCGTCTGCGCCTCGGCCTTGTTGCGGGCCTCCTGGATGTTCTCGGTCAGCCGCTGCGTCGTGCCGATCCGCGCCAGGTGGTCGAAGCGGACGACGCCGATCCGAACGGGCGCCGTGAACCGCTCGTCCTCCTTCAGCCGGCTGAGGCTGTCGAGGACCTTCAGGTACTCCGACTTCATCCAGCGCGGGTCGTCCACCCAGTAGGGCATGACGGCGACGACGTTGACGCCGGCCCGGCAGATCGGGCAGGTGGCCTCGGCGCTGACCTTGATCTGGGTCTGCTCGCACTGCCGGATCGTGTCCGTGACGACGGACGTCGTGCCGACGCCCTCGCACGAGCTCTGCTGGCGGGCGGGCGTCGACAGCGGCTCGGCGGCGTTGGAATCCGGACGGGGGGCCGATGTCGTGCCGAGCCCGCCCGTGAGCAGGCCGACGATGGCGGCGGCGACGACGAACGAGATCGATCGCCCGCCGAGGCGAAACGCCTTCGCATCGGGGGCGTGGACGGCATCGAACAACACGAGCCGAAGGCGTGGCAACGCGCGCATGTAGGACGCTCCTTTGGATCGCCGCGGGGCGTGACGGCTCGGGCCTGGGGAGCGGCTGACGAGTCTGTGGGCGCATCGGCAGCGGTCGGGCCGGTGGCGCTTCCGCACCCGAACCGCGCACGGTTAGCGTACACCGCCGCCGGCCGGACCGTCAACCGTGCTCGGTCGGTTCCGCGCGCCGCCCGTGTCGAGGGCATGGGCGACGAGCGCGGCCATCGCGCCGAGCGAACGCGCGTCGGCCGGGTCGTAGCCGGCGCCGCTCGGGCGCGGGCCGAGGTCGATCCGGCCGTGGCGGCGGACGAGGATCTGCGGCATACTGGTGCGATCGACCGCGCCGCTGAAGAAGGCGACGGCCGTAAGGACGAACACCGACAGCGCGACCGAGACGCCGGCCACGACCCAATTGGTCTGCTGCCGCTCCCTGGGTGTCGATACGTTGCGGTAGCGGTAGATCTGTGCGTACAGGGCGGCCAACGGCACGATCAGGATCGATACGTTGAGCACGATCTCGGGCGCGAGCAGGATGCCGACCGGGGGCATCGCCATGTTCTCGACGACCTCCTCGACGATGTCGATCGCCAGAACGTAGCACATCCGGCGCGGCTCGACACGGCCGGTGGGAAAGAGCAGGGGAAGGCGATGATGCAGACCGAGCCGCCGTGAGGCGCGGATCGGTGCACGCGGCCAGAGGGCACGGCGTGTTCGCGAGCCGAACGTTGAGCGGCATGGCGATGATCGTCATGACGACGCCATGGGCCCCTGCGCAAGGGTCACGGACGAGGATCGCGACCGCCACGAGGCGCTGACACGGGAGGATGCCGGGGCACGGCCGGACGGGCCAACGCGGTCGGACCAGGCCGCCGGCCCGGCGTGGTCGAGCGACGTTGTGCCATCATCTATCGTGGCGACGCGGACGCGGCGGCGACTTCGGGCGCCACCGGTCGTCGATCTGCGATCCGAGACCGCCGCCCCAGGAGCACCATCCCATGAACGGAATCGTGGCGGCGGTCAGCCGCAGTGCGACGCACACGCTCAGCAAGCCGACGCAGGACGTCATCCGGCTCGTCGCAGACCTGGGCGTCGAGGGCGACGCGCACCAAGGCGCGACGGTAAAGCACCGCTCGCGGGCGGCGCGCGACGCCGCGCAGCCGAACCTGCGTCAGGTCCACCTGATCCACGCCGAGCTGCACGATGAGCTGCGCGCCGCCGGCTTCGACGTCGATGCCGGGCGGATGGGCGAGAACGTCACCACCCGCGGTCTCGACCTGCTCGGCCTACCGGCGGGCACGCGGCTCCTCCTCGGCGCCGACGCGGTGGTCGAGCTGACCGGCCTGCGCACGCCGTGCTCCCAACTCGACAAACTTCAGCCGGGCCTGATGGCCGCTTGCGTCGGTCGGGATGCCGCGGGCAACGTCGTGCGCCGGGCCGGGGTCATGGGCGTCGTGATCGCTGGCGGCGACGTTTGGGTGGCGGACGCGATTCGCGTCGAGATGCCGGAGGGCGTACGGCGGGCGATGGAGCCGGTGTGAGCTGGACTTCATGCAAGCGGCCGACCTGCACCGCCCGTTCGATCGGGCATTCGCGGCATCGGCCGGCGCTGGCTGCACATTCGATCGGTCGCTCGCAGGGGAACTGCTCGAAGATCACTGTGATCTAGCCGTACATCACTGTGATTTAGCCGAAGATCACAGTGGTTTGCGAACAGTTCCCCTGCTGACCTATGGATGCAGCTTCTCGCCCCGCCCCAACATCGCCACGAGGTCCGCGACCCGCTTGGCACGCGTCTCCGGCCGCTTGGCGGTCTGGATACGCCACAGCACCGCGTAGCGGTTCGCGCTGTTGAGCGTCGCGAAGAACGCGCGAGCATCCTCGTCTGCGTCCAGCGCCGCCAGCAGGTCTGCGGGCACCTCTGCCGTCCGCTGCGAGTCGTACGCGGCGTCCCAGCGGCCGTCCGCCTTGGCGCGCTCGACCTCGGCCAGGCCGGCGGGTTGCATACGTCCGGCGGTGATGAGGGCGGCGACCTTGTCGCGGTTGATCTTCGACCAGATGCTCTTCGGCCGGCGCGGCGTGAACTTCTGGAGCCACGCATCGGCGTCGTAGCCCTTCTTCTGGCCGTCGATCCAGCCGTAGCAAAGCGCCTCGTCGAGCGCCTCGGCGTACGTCACGGACGGGATGCCCGACGCGCTCTTTGCGATGCGGAGCCAGATGCCGGTCGAGGCGGCATGGTGCTCGGCGAGCCAGGCGGCGAAGGCGGC
>JBDTSC010000078.1:0-11968 GCA_039931375.1 Ardenticatenales bacterium | reverse complement strand
CGTCATAGTTTCCGCCGCTTCCGCCACTCGTGGCAATTCTCTGTCCTTTAGTAACAGATTCTCCTACATGAACAATCGTCGATGATAGGTGCCCATATATCGACTGAAACACTCCATCATTGTGATCAACCCACAAGGTCAACCCGTTGTTAAAGCGAATTTTGCTCACCATCCCGTCGTCTGCGGCGAATACCGGCTGGAAGTTCAGCAAGTAGTCAATGGCAGGATGATTGTCATAGCGAAAACATAACCCTCCATCGCCGGCATCGCGTAACACTTGGCTACAATAATTGGCGGTTCGCTCCACCGATCCGGGAGGCGACGGAGTTTGCGTACTCCATGGAGCTTGCAACCGGCAATCTATACGCCTTTCACCATTGTAAGCAGTAACATAGCCCAGATCTTGACGAAACGCAGGCGGAGTACTGATCCTCCCGCTTGGGTAATTATGATCAAATACACCCAATATGGGGGGTTGATTCTCTCCGCACCAAGGATACATCCAGCTTGGGCTGGACTGGGTGTGAACACTTTCCGATGTAGATGAGATAACTAAGATCAATATCGCCATCGGCACCATCCACAAGTACCAGCGCGGTCGCGGCTTCCGATCTTCCAGCGGATGCAAAGACATACGTGTTTCCCCTAGTCGATATAGGCTGCATTCAGGGTTACCCGTCCGCGTCACTCGCGGCGTTACCCGCCTGCGTCGCGGTCATTGCGTGACCTGTGATCATGCCATCCACAACCGCATACACTGGCCCCGCGCCCGGCACTCCCGCGATTTCGGCTCGATTGCCGCTATTACTCGCCACCCCGGAGCAGTCGGCCTTGGCCACGTCACTCCGTGGGAGACAGATGCGGCAACCTGTGAGAGGCCGAAGGCGATTGACTCCTCGCCCCTGGCCGGCTTGATACATAGTTCTCCACACTCGGATTCGGGCGTCGCAGATAGCATAGCACCAAACGATACCAATCGCGCCGTCTGAGTCCAGCGCGTCTTGACCCGGCTACTCTTTCCAGCCCATGCCTCGGCAACTTCCATGCCAGACAACCCCATACGGATGGTCGCCGAGCTCACCGCCAGCATACTCGCTAGCCGTTGCGCCAGCGTAGCACAGTGGCGCTGGCAGACTACGGCCAGGAGATCTCGGCGAAGGATATCTTCGGCCAGTTTGACGGTCGGGTGGTCAAAGCCGTCCCTCTCGAAGAGAAAAGCGTCCCTCTCGGACAGGAAAACGGTATTGGGAGAGGGCCAAGGCCTGACTGGGTGTTCAACCGCACGGCGAAACGACTGCTCGGGCGGGACAGCGATCGGAAGAGGATCCCCCTCGAACTCGCGGCAATTGTGCCGTCCCTGGCAGAGAGGAGTCGGCGAATGCGTGCGACGATCATTGCGAACGGCGTCTGCAACTTCGAGGCAACCAGCATCGCCGTTGAAAAAATCGGAGAGAAAGCGATGTTGACATAATCGGAACCGATTGGTACAATCGACTCGTAGGCGTGACAGCATGAATAGTGCGCCTGCACCAACGCCATGCCGACAACCGAAGATCCCAGATTAACCTCCGAGCCCGCTCGCCGCCGGCCGCTGTTTCCATTGGGCCAGCTCGTAGCAACGCCGGGTGCCCTCTCGGCTTGCGAGGAGGCCCGCGCCGATCCACTCTTCTACCTGCGCCGGCACATCAGAGGCGACTGGGGTGATCTGGGGGCCGAGGACAAGGCGGCGAACGACACTGCACTGACGACCGGTGCCCGGATCCTCTCCGCGTACACCCTCACAACCGACGAACGACTCTGGATCATTACCGAGGCCGATCGAGCGTACACGACGCTCCTGACACCGATCGAGTACTGACCCGAACCGTATACATATGGAGCGCACAACATCACACGACCGACGCATGCTGACCGCAGCCCGCAGCCTGTACAACGCCCGAGCACGGGAGGCGGTCCTGCGTGATCGCATCGAGTCCGCTGAAGGCGCCCTGACAGAGTGGATGCTTGCCGCTGGGTCAACGCAGGCTATCCTCGGGCTCTTTGAGTTGCAACTCGCAGCAGGCGAACTGCACGTCACTCGACAGTCCGTCCCCGACAGCGATCAGCTCCCGCTTCCTAGCATGGAGCAAACTCAGGTAGCACCGCCCGAACAGCTAGGCTTCGGCCTCGATCTTTCTGAATCCGCGACTCGACGAATCGCAGAGCCAGACGGGAACGCCCATCGCCTCGACCGGCTTTCCGGATTGTCCGAAGGAGCGTTGGCCAACTTGGCGCGCGCCGTCCTTGCTTCGCTTGCGACCGCCGAGGTGGCCCCTCTTCTTGCCCGACACGAGGCTGGCGTCGCCCTCACCCATCCTCGCCAGGTCTTTGACCTGTTGTCGCCCGAGATGAGCGGTCTCGCTCATGAGCAGTTGCGGGTCTTGACGTTGAACACGCGTCACGGCCTCTTGGGGACGCACCTCGTGTACCAAGGTACGGTTCGGGAATCGCCGGTACGACCAGCCGAAGTCTTTCGCCCAGCTGTCGTGCAGCAGGCGCCTGGTGTCATTGTCGCCCACAACCACCCTTCCGGCGATACGACGCCCTCGCCCGACGATCACGCTTTGACCCGGCATCTGGCGCGGGCCGGCGAACTTCTGGGCATTCGGGTCGTCGACCACATCATCATTGCCGGCTCGTCCTACTACAGCTTCCGCGAGGGTGGTCACATCCCGATCGACTCCGCCGATAGGGTCGCCGTCTCGGACTCGGATAGGTAAGACACCTTGCCCATTGACATATCCGATCCCATCTGAGATAATGTCCGTATGTATGACAGTATGACTTTATCCGTGGAGGCCGCCATGTCTGCTCGCAAACAACTGACCGCCGTGCAGGCCAAGGGCCAGGTTACGATCCCGGCTGCGATCCGTCGCAAGCTAGGCTTGAAGACGGGCGACCTCGTGGCATTCGTCGAGACCGACCAGGGCGTGCTCCTGAGTCCTCAAGGCGTTGTTGGACTGCAATCGTTGGATGCCATCGGTCAGCTCTTGCGGGAGCAAGGCGTCGATTTAGAGGACCTCATCACCTCCGGCCGCGACATCCGCGGCGAGCTCATCAAAGAGCGTTACGGGTTGGTCGATGAGACGCCATGATCCGATTCTTCCTCGACGCCAGCGCGCTGTTTGCCGCCGCTGACTCTGCAACAGGTGGCTCTCGGGAGATCATCCGACTCGGGTTCGCCGGCGAGGTCGACCTCGTCGTCTCCGAGTTAGTGCTTGAGGAAGCCCGACGGAATCTGGCCGCGAAGGCGCCCCGAGCCCTGCCCGCATTCGAGGTGTTCGTCGCCTCTGCACCGTTCACCGTTGTAGATGCATCCCGCGCTCAGGTCGTGGCGATGGCTCGTTACACGGTGCTCAAGGATGCTCCGGTGGTCGCGGCGGCCAAGCGAGCTCGGGTGGTTTGCCTCATCAGCCTGGACCGCAAGCACTTGTTGGGGAATCACGCCCTAGAAAAGGCTGCGGGCCTTCGCATCCTGACGCCGGGGGCTGCCCTTCGCCTGCTACGGGAAGCCCTGGAAGGGGACGATCGCGTATGACGACGTCGGCTCGTGCGTCTGCTCGTGCGTCGATCAAACGTCGCTCGATGCCGGGGCGCAGCGCGTCGCTGGAACCCGACCGGCGCATCCATTGCGGAAGACAAATCGGCCCGCCCCGACGAACCGGAGCGGGCCGATTTACAGAGCACCGACGGAGGGAGTCGAACCCACAACCAAGGGATTAAGAGTCCCCTGCTCTACCATTGAGCTACGTCGGCGTGCGAATTCGGCATTGTATGGGTTGCGGCCGCTAGGTCAAACTCCGAGGCACCGCCCAGGAGACCGCAGGTGGGCGCCCGCCGCCCGGCCAGAGGGCGCGCGCCGCCGATGGACTTGCCCCCGGTGCTATACTCGTCGATGAGCCCGTCGGGACGACCCGGCGATGGCCGGACTACGAAAGGTGCGTCGACTATGCTTGGTGGAATCGGGATGCCGGAACTGCTCGTCATCTTGGTGATCGTCCTGATCGTCTTCGGCGCCGGCAAGATCAGCGAGATCGGCGGCGCGCTCGGCCGGGGCATCAGCGAGTTCCGCAAGAACTCGGAGCCCGAGGCCAAGAAGGATGCGCCCGCGGCGGAGGTCGATGCCTCCGGCCCCACGGTGATCAGCTAGCGTTCGTCCTAGATCGCCACGGACGGCGGGACCGGCCATAGCGCCAGCGCCTGGGCGGCCGCCTCCACATCGGCGGGCCAGCCAGGCCCATAGCGCCGATCGAATTCGGCGACCAAGTCCGCGTCCAGCGGGGCGATGAACGTCATCGGCGCGCCGCTGGACGGGTGCGCGAACGACAGCGCCCACGCGTGCAGCGCCATCCGCCCGAGCGTCCGGTCCGCGCGGCCGTAGACCCGGTCGCCGGCGATCGGATGGCCGACGGCCGCCAGGTGCACGCGGATCTGATGCGTCCGCCCCGTGAACAACCGCACCACCAGCAGGCTGTCCGTCGGCCGCGTGGCCGCTACGTGGTAGCCCGTGACCGCCTCGCGGCCGTTCGGCCGCACGGCCACCCGCTGGCGATGGACGCTGTCGCGGCCGAGCGGCGCGTCGATCAGCCCGTACGGCGGCTGGACCGTACCGCGGGCGAGCGCGATGTACATCTTGTCCACCGCGCGCCCCTTGAACTGCGCCTGCAGCACCTCCTTCGCGGCGGGCGTCCGCGCGACCACGAGCACGCCCGACGTGTCCGCGTCCAGGCGGTGCACGATGCCGGGACGCGGATCGTCCGGCGGGAACGCGGCCGCGATGTCCGGGAAGCGCGCCGCGAGGGCGTTGACCAGCGTATCGTCCACGTGGCCTAGGCCGGGGTGGACGACCATGCCGGCGGGTTTGGCCAGCACGACGATCGCCTCGTCCTCGAACAGCACGTCCAGCGCCACGTCGGGCGCCGCGACCGGCGGCTCCGGCGCGGGCGTCGCCTCCGCGGCCAGTGTCACGACGGCGCCCTCGGCGAGCCGCGTGCCCGGCCGCGCGGGGCGGGCGTCCACCTGCACGCGCCCGGCGCCGATCCAGCGCTGCGCGGTGGCGCGCGGAACGTCCATCCGCCGCGCGAGGAGCACGTCGACGCGCTCCCCGGCGTCGTCCGCGTCCGCGATAAACGTGTACGGGGCGCTCATGATGTTGTCGGCGCGTCAGCGCGCGGCTCGGGGCCGGGCCGTTCCAAGGCGGACGGATCGGGCGCGTTGTCGACGGCCGTCACAGCATCCGGCGAGGCGTCCGGCGAGGCGTCCGGCGAGGCGTCCGGCGCAGGCGAGTGGCGCCAGAGGTGCCATGCCAGGACGGCCACGCCGAGAAAGATCGCCGAATCCGCCACGTTGAAGACGGGCCAGACCTGGAAGTCCAGGAAGTCCGTCACGTAGCCTTGCCGCAGCCGATCGACCAGGTTGCCGATCGCCCCGCCCGCCTGCAGCCCGAGGGCGATGCGCAGCCACCAATGGTGCGCCGGCAGCCGCGACTGGTAGACCGCCAGGCCGGTGACGATGACGATCGCCACGACGGCGAAGACCGCGCTTTTGCCCTGTCCCAGGCCGAACGCCATGCCCGTGTTGTGGACGTGGGTGAACGTGAAGAAACGCGCCACGCCGGACGCCGCGCCCGAAGCCGCGTCCGGCCAGCGCTCACCCGGCGCCAACCGGCCGATGACGATGTGTTTGGTCCACTGGTCGAGCGCGACGGTCGCGCAGACAGCGGCGGCGAACAGCCCATTCAGGACGGCCCGACGCCGCGGCGATGCGGCGGCGTCGCCGTCAGTCGAGGTCAAGGGCGTCGTCGTCATCCCCGCGCTTGCGGCGGTCCATCGTGACCTCGCGGCGCGCCCACGGCAGCACCTCGAGGCGCTCGACGCGGATCCAGACCGCCTGCTCGCTGTCCCAGCCGTACGATCCGGCTTCGATGGCCGTGAGCGCGTCCTCGATGTCGCGCAGCTGGGTCTGGGCGTTGTTGATCAGCGTCATGTCCAGCTCTCGCTCCGTCAACGCGGTGGCGTCCTCGCTCATGTACGTGTCGCCGCCGTCGCTGTCCCCCATCAGGCTCTTCAGCTCCTCCGAGTCGTTCGCGATCTCCTTGAGCAGCTGGGCCTGCTCGGACAGCAGCCGATCCTTCTGGGCGGCGATGAACGCCGGCTTGTACGGGCACGGCGAGGTGGGCTCGGCCAATGGGGGTCTCCTAGGTCGGGTCGCGGGTACGGCGATCGGGCGGTCGACGGAGCGGGGCCGCCGAACGGCAGCGCATCGGCTCGGCGAGGACGATGAGAGGGAAAGCGTCCCGCCGGTCGGTCCGGGTTGGGCCGAGTGCGGCGATTCTACTGCGCAGCGCGGCGCTGTCAATGCGGTCGGCATGCCGTTCCGTGATACCATCCCGATCCGCCATGCGCCATTTCGCCCCCCCCGCTCCGGCCCATCCCCCCCGCACGCCGCGGCGCCCGCGCCGAGCGTTGTGGCGCGTGTTGTCGTGCGCGGTTGGCATCGCCGCCGCCATCGCCTGCGCGCCGCACGCCCCGACGGCCGCGGCGCCGGCCCGCCAGGACGGGCCGACCGCCGCTCCGACGCAGCCCCGCCGCCCGACCCGCACGCCCGCCGCGACCGCGACGCCGTCGCCCACCCCGATCGCGGCCGCCGCCTTGCGCGCGGACGTCTGGATCGATCCGCCGCTTCCGATCGTGAACGAGCCTGTCCGGCTGGGGGTCGATCTGGAAAACCGCGATTCGGCGCCAGCGCTGGACGTCACGATCGACATCACGCTGCCGGCGGCGTTCGTCGACGCGACGCTCCAGGCGGACCCGGGCGAGACGGCCCGCGCCGGGGCGCTCGTGCGCTGGCACATCGCGCGCCTCGAGCCGGGCGCCAAGGCGGCGTTCCGCGTGGCTGGCCAGGCGACGCGTGCGACCGGGCCGGCGCGCGACGATCGGTGGTGCGTCCTGCTCTTGTCGTACGGCTCACCGGTGGAGCACTGCATGCGCTTCGAGGCCGTGGCGTCCGAGGGCGCCGCCGCCGGCTCCATGCCGCTGCCCGACGACGCGGACGCCGGCCCGTTGCCCACGGCGCCCGCCGGCCTGGGCCTGGGCGATGTCGGCAGCGGCGGCACGCTGGCCGGCTGGTCCATCGTCGCCCTCGGCCTCGTGATCCTCGGCCTGTGGACCGGAGCGACGATGCGCGCCCGGACCGCAGCCGAAGGGGATGCGGATCCCGATGGTGGTCCCGAAGCGGACGCGGCGCCGGCCGAAGGCGAGGCGGGGTTGGAGGCAGACGCGGAGCCAGACGCGGAGGCAGACGCGGAGCCAGACGCGGAGGCAGAGGGGAAGCCCGCGACCTCCGACGCGGCGTCGCCCCCCGTGGCACCCGCCGCATCGCCCGCCGCATCGCCCGCCGCAACTCCCGACATGATGCGGTCGCCAGGCGCCGCGCCGATCGCGAATCCGCCCCCCAGCCGGCCGGCGCACCCGGCCCCGCACCAAAGGAAACGACATGGCCGCTAAACAGGCCTCGGTGACGTACCTGACGGACGGCGTCTTCGTCGCCGAGATGGCGGGTCAGCACGTCTTCCTGGACAACGGCGGCGGCCACGGCGAGGACGGTCGCGCGTCGTACGCCGCCGGCCCGATGGACCTGCTGCTCGCCGCGCTCGCCGGCTGCACCGCGATCGACGTCTCGGATATCCTGCGCAAGGCGCGCCAGCCGTTCACCAAGCTGATCGTCCACGCCGAGGGCGAGCGGGCGGCCGACCACCCGCGCCGCTACACCGCCGTCACGCTGACGTACGAGGTCCACGGCGATGTCGACCCCAAGGTGGTCGACCGCGCGGTGCAGCTCTCGGACGAGAAGTACTGCTCCGTGTCGGCGACGTTCAAGATGCCGTGCGAGGTGCACACGGTGGTGCGGTTGGTGAGCGCGGAGGCGTAGGGCAGAGGACACGCGGCACAGGTCACGCGGCACAGGTCACCCGGCACAGGGCGCACCCCCAAGTGCCGAACGCGCCCGCATCGATCACACGGCGACGGCTACCCCACCACGACCCACACGTCATACAACGCGTGCGTCCACGCCGCCACCCCGAACCCCCGCCCCGCGTAGATCGCGCTGAACGCGAGACCCGCCACGAAGCGGTACACGAACGTCACGACGCCGAACGTCTCGCCCGCCGGGTTGAACGGGCGGTAGTGCGCTAGGCTGAACAGCAGCGCCGAGCCCGCCACAGCGACCGCCAACGCGCCCCGCGGCCCCGTCCGACCCCACGTCCGCACGGCCCAGGCGATCGCCGTGACCAGGAGGACGCGGAACACGAGCTCCTCATATAACCCGGCGCCAAGGCTGAGGGCGATGCGCGCGATCGGGCCGGCGGCCACGGCGCCGCCAGCGGCTTGCGCGGAGAGGGCGAGCGGAACGGCATGGCCGGCCGCGCGCGCCATCCCCGCCGCGCCGACGCGGGTCGGGTCCGCCAAGGGCGATAGCAGGATGGCCGTCACGGCGCCGATCACCGGCCCGATCAGCACCGCCCACAGCGCGCTCTCGCCGAGCATCCACGCCAGGATCCGCCGCTCGATCGGCACGGGGGAGCGGCGCTGCTCGCGGACGACGAACAGCGTTCCGAGGACGACGATCAGCGAGGTCAGCCCGAGCGCCGCCGGCGCGCCGATCGCGGCGAGGGCGCGGCCGAGCAGCATCTCGGCGCCGTTGCGGACGGTGATCGGGCGGCCGCGGTTCGCGAGCGCGATGAGCACGTCGTACAGCGCCAGGAGCGGCAGCGCGGCCAGCACGCCGTACACCGGCGACCGCGACAGCCGAAAATACGTTCGCCAACCCGAGAACGGAACGGACGCCGGCCCCGCTAGGGACACGGAATCACCTCGGCGATCGTCCGGTAGATCCCCTCCAGCTGGTTGGGACCCGGCGCGTAGAAGTAGCGCCTGGCGTCGCCGGCGATGCTGCGCAGCAGCGCGGTGTCGGCGCCGTCGCCGAGGCCGATCGTGAAGATGAGCGCCGGCACGAGCCGCAGCTGCGCCGCCGCGCTGTCGACGATGCTCGTCGGACCGCTCTGGCGGCCGTCGGACAGCAGCACGGCCGCGGCGCGGTGGTTGGCGATGTGGCGCGGGCTGTTAAGCTCGCGTTCGGCCGCCTGAAGGGCGCGGTCGATCCGCGTGCCCGTGCCGCTGGCCAGACCGTCGATCGCCCGCTCGAGCGCGGCGCGGTCGCCGCTCAGCTGCGCGGCGACCCGCGCGTCGCTGTCGAAGCCGATCACCGCGGCCCGATCGCCCGTGTCCAGCGGCAGCTCGCCCACGAAAACGCGCGCCGCGCGCTTGGCCTGGTCCAACTTCGGGCCGGTCATGCTGTCGGAGGTGTCGATAAGGAGGACGACGTCGACGCCGGCCGCGACGGGCTTGCAGAAGTTGCGGTAGGTGAGCGGCAGGAAGACCGGCTTGGGGACTTCGGTCGGCGTCGGTGTCGGCGACGGGGTCAGCGTCGGCGTCGGCGACGGGGTGACGACGCAGATCGTCGGGACCGGGAACGTGAACGTGCGTCGGGCGCCGTCCGCGTCGGTGTACTCGGCGGAGGCCTGCTCGTTCGTCGCCATGCAGCCCGGGCCGATCGGGCGCACAAGGTAGGTCATCGTCACGCCGGACGCCGGCAGGATCGAGCGGCCCCACTGGAGCTTCCGGCCGAGCGGCCGCGCCGGCGGCGATACGGAGCCGTCGACGAGCGTCACCCGGTCCGAGAGCGTGTCGTCCAAGACGACGTTGCCGGCCAGGCTGTCGACGACGACGCGCAGCACCTGGCGGTAGATCGGGAAGAGGTCGCTGGGCGTCGGGGCCAGGAAAACGCGATCCGTGACGCCGGCGATCGCGCCCAGCGCGGGCGCGTCGACGTTCGGGCCGAGGCCGATCGTGAAGATCTGGACGCCCCGCGCCCGCAGGCCGACGGCCGTCTGCACCGGGTCCGTCGTGTCGGGGTTGTGCCGCCCGTCCGTCAGCAGGACGATCACCGGCAGCGCGTCGACGCGGCCGAACCGCGACAGGTTATCCCCGGCCCGGTCCAAGCCGGCCGAGATGTTCGTGCCGCCATCCGCCTGCAGCCCCTCGAGGTGGTCGATCACGGTCGCAACATCGTCCGTCAAGCCGTAGTCCATCGTCGCCTCGCTGGCGAACGAGGTGAGGCCGAGGCGGTGGTAGCGCACGTCGAGCAGCTCCGCGAAGCTGCGCGCCGCGCCGCGCGCCGCCTCGAGCGGGGCGCCGCGCATCGACAGCGAGCGGTCGATGACCAGGACGATGTCGGCGCCGATCAGCCGGGCGCGGTCCGGGCAGCGCGCCCGCAGGTTCAGCGTGACCTGGGCCGAGTCGCCCTCGACGACCTGGGCCGGCTCGGCCCGCTTGTCGCCGGTCACGGTGCAGCTCTCGGCCGCCGGGGTCGGGGTGGTCGTCGGCACGCTGGGGGTGGCCGGGATGCCGGCGCCCGCCCCGAAGACCTGGATCGCGCGGCGCGCGGCGTCCGCCAGGTAGACCGTGTCCAGCCCGGCGGCGATATCGGACGGGAAGAGCGGCGTCTCGTTGGACAGCAGCGGGCGGAAGCGCGCGATCAGGTTCGCCGCGTTGGGATCGTGGATCTCGACCCACCCGTCCGCCATGACGGCGGCCAGCGCATCGATCGCGAGCGGACCGTCGCCGCTGATCCGAGCGCGCGCCACGAGGCGCGGCCCCGCGAGCAGGCCGGCCGGGAAGTCCGTGCTCACGAGCGGGGGCGGCGGGAATGATTGGATCCGGGTCTCGATCATGTCCGTGGCGTACACGAACCCGCTCTGCCACGTCACGTCGTACGGCCAGAGCGCGGTGCCCGGCAGAGAGTATTCGCGTTCCGTCGCGCCGGACAGTGCGTTCAGCACGCGGATGCGGCGCGCCCGCGGCTGCGTCACGTAGACCGAGCCGCCGCCGGCGGCGATGCGGCCGCCCAGATGGCAGTCGCACGGGACCTGCCAGCGCGGGACGCCGCCCGGATCGAGCCGCAGCACTTCGTCGCCCGTCGTCGTGATGTAGAGGTCCTCGGCGCCGCCCGGCCCGACGGCCAGATCGTGCGCGTCCGGCGGCACGTCCGTGACGAACCGCACGGCGCCATCGCTCGAGTAGGCCAGGATGCGCGCGTCCCTCCGGTCGAGCGCGAAGACCTCGCTCTCCGGCCCTTGGGTGATCACGAGGTCGTCGTCGGCGTGGTACGGCGCCGGGCCGGGCGTCCACGTGGCGGTGACCGGCGCGCCGACGAGCAGCGGCGGTTGCGCGCCGCTGCCTCGGTGCACCGTCGTCGTGAAGTGCTCGTCGCCGGACGTCAGTGCAAATTGGTCGTTCGCGGGCGCGTCGAGGCTCCACGGCCAGTCGATCGCCGGCAACGGCGGCGCGCCGAGCGCGGCGGCGGCGTGCTTGTCGAGCACGACGCCGCGGTCCGAAAGGCTCACGATCAACGTCTGTCCGGGATCGACGCTGTTGCGGGACTGGATCAGCACGTGCAGGCTGCCGTCCTGGCCGACGGACAGCGCGGCCGGCGCCGCGTCCAGCACGGCCAGGATCCCATCCGTCGTGCCGTCGGGCAGGTAGGCCGCGATGGACGATTCGAGCGGGCGCGCGATGAGGATGCGGCCGTCGTTCAGCACCGCCAGCCGCGTCGCGCCCCGATCGATCGGCGGCAGCGTGAAGCGCTGAACGATCGTGCCGTTGGGTCGAACGCAGAAGACCTCGCCCCCGCCCAGGATGTAGAGGTTGCCGCTCGGCCGGTGGAGTGCGACGTCCCGCAGCGCGATGAGGGATGGGTCGTTGCCGATCCACCTCGGCTGCTGCAGGTAGTCAGACCCGGCGGTCGGATCCGCGTCCAGGCGGCGCGTGTCGAGCAGCAGTCCTTGCGGTACGAAGCCGCCATCGAGCGA
>JBDTSC010000077.1:0-11988 GCA_039931375.1 Ardenticatenales bacterium | reverse complement strand
GCCGCCGAGGCGGATGTCGACGCTCTGGCCGCCGCCGGCCTCTTCGATGCCCTCGATGTCGGACTCGCCCGTTCGTTGGCGGACCTGGCCGCCGCGACGGACCCGCGCCTCGCCCTCGCCGCCGCCCTGGCCAGTCGCGCGGTCCGCCTGGGCGACGTCTGCGTCGACCTGCCCGCCTTGGCCGCCGGCCCCGTCGCCGACGACGACGGCGTGGCGCTCGACGGCCGTTCGTGGCCGCCCGCCGATGTGTGGCGCGCGGCGCTCGCCGCCAGCCGTCTCGTCACGATCCATGGCGACCACGACGAACCGCGGAATGCCCGCGCGGGTGGAATGGCGCCATCACCCCTCGTCCTCGACGCCGCCGGCCGGCTCTACCTCCACCGCTACTGGGCCCACGAGACGCGCCTGGTCGACGCGATCCTGGCCCGCGCCGGCGCCGCCGATCGACGGCTGGACGATCGAGCGTTGCGCGACGGCCTTGTCGCGCTGTTCGGCGCCGCCACCGCAACGCCCGACGCCCAACTCGTCGCCGCGTGGGTGGCGGCGCGGCGGCCCTTGACCGTCATCTCGGGCGGGCCGGGCACGGGCAAGACGACGACGGTCGTCCGAATCGCGGCCCTGCTCGCGCGCCAGGCGATCGCCGACGGCGCGCCGCAGCCGCGCATCGTCCTCCTGGCCCCGACCGGCAAGGCGGCGGCACGCTTGGCCGAGGCGGTCGCCGCCGCGGGCGCCCGACTGGACCTGGACGACGACGTGCGGGCCGCGCTGCCGACGGACGCCCGGACGATCCACCGCGCCCTCGGCCTGCGCGGCGACGGCGGGCACGGCAGGCACGGCCCGGACAACCCGCTGGACGCGGACGTCGTCGTGGTGGACGAGGCGTCGATGGTCGATCTCGTCCTCATGCGGCGCCTGGTCGACGCCGTCCGACCCGACGCGCGCCTGATCCTGCTGGGCGACCACGACCAGCTGGCCTCCGTCGACGCCGGCGCCGTCCTGGGCGACCTGTGCGGCGGCGACCGCGCCCGCGAAGCCCAGGCGCGCCAAGCGCGGCGCTGCGCCGCGTTCCTGGCCGGCGCGGCGAGCGGTGGTACCGGCGATGTCGTCAACGCCGACGACGACGCGCCGATGGCCAGCGCCGTCGTGCTCCTCACCCACAGCCATCGCTTCGGTTCGGACAGCGGCATCGGCCGGCTGGCGCGGGCGATCAACGCGGGCGACGCCGACGCCGCGCTCGCCCTGCTGGACGACCCACGGCTGGACGACGTCGCCCGCGAAGAGAGCGCCGTCTCTGGGGCCCGTTGGACGCTGGCATCGTCTCTGGAAACCGCGGTGCTGGACGGCTACGGCCCGGTCGTCCGCGCCGCCGACCCCGGCGCGCAGCTCGATGCCCTGGCGGCGTTCCGCGTCCTGTGCGCCCACCGACAGGGCCCGTTTGGCGTCGAGCCGCTCAACGCCCGCATCGTCACCGCGCTGGAGGATGCCGCCGCCAGGATCGGGCGCAGCGCCGCGGTCGAGGCCGGCACGGCGCTCCGCCCCATCGCCCCGCTGCCCCGCGCGATCCTGGTCACGCGCAACGACCCGGCGCTCGAGCTGTACAACGGCGATGTCGGCGTGATCGCGCCCGCGCCGGGCGACGGTCGGCCGCGCGCCTACTTCCGCGCGCCGGACGGCGCCCTGCGCGACGTCTCGCCCGCCCGGCTGCCGGCGATCGAGACCGCGTTCGCGCTGAGCATCCACAAGGCGCAGGGCTCGGAGTTCGACCGCGTCGCCATCGTCCTGCCCGACGCGCCGTCACCGCTCCTCACGCGCGAGCTGCTCTACACCGCCGTGACGCGCGCCCGCCGACACGTCACGCTTTTCGCGACCGCCGACATGCTGCGGCTGGCCATCGAACGGCGGGCCAAGCGGGCGTCGGGGCTGCGGGAGCGGTTGTGGGGGGCGGGGTGAAGCGAAGCGCCGTCCCTCGGGCCGACAGCCCCCATGTCACGACCCCCGTCCCGTCGACGTCGCACCGGCGGGGCGACCGCTTTTGGCACCGCCCACAGCGCCCCGCAACCACTTGACCCCTCTTCCCGCCGGCCGTACCGTACGCCGTCCGCCGACCGTACCACCGAAAGAAGCCCGCCGATGATCCAGCGCTCCCGCTCGCCGCGCCGCAGCCCGCGCCGCGTGCCGTCCCGATCGACCCTCGCGACGATCGCCCTCGCCCTGGTCGTCGCGACCGTCACGCGCGGCGCGGCTCGGCCCGTCGCCGCCGCGCCCGCCCGGCCGCCCGCGCCGCCGATGGCCCAGCCATCCGCGGCGCCGCGTGGCAGCGTGCTCGTGACGATCGCCGGCCCGAGCGTCTGGCAGCGGTACGGCGACCGGCTGCGGGGCGGCCCAGATGCGCCCACCGGCGCCGCCGACGTGCGCGCGCGGGCCGCGGCGATGCACGACGAGCTGGCCGCGGCGCGCGAGGCGGTGCTCAGCGCGCAGGCGCCGGCGGTGGCGGCCATCGAAGCGATCGGCGCGCAGGTGATCAGCCGCTATGCGACGTTCGCGAACGGGTTGCTGGTCCATGCGACCGCGGACCAGGTTGCGCGCATGGCCGGCGTACCTGGGATCCTGGCCGTCGAACCGGCCCCGCTCGTGCGGCCGCTGCTCGACGCCAGCGTGCCGTTCATCGGCGCGCCGGCGCTTCACGCGCTGAAGGGCTACGACGGCGCCGGTTCGTTCACCGCCGTCATCGACACCGGCGTCGACTACACGCACGCCCACCTGGGCGGCCCGGGAACGATCGAGGCGTGGCAGGCCGCGAGCGCGGAGGGCGCATCCGAACGCATCGACGATCTGTGGCAGGACAAGCCGCTCTTCCCGACGGCCAAGGTCGTGGCCGGCTATGACTTCGCCGGCCGCCACTACAACCCGCCCCACCTCTGCTCGGCCGCGCAGGAAGCGGCCGGCGAGTGCACATCCACCCCCAAGCCGGACATGGACCCGATCGACGGCGCCGGGCACGGCTCGCACGTTTCGGGCATCACGGCCGGCAACGCCTTCCCCGACGGCCTGAGCGACGGCGTCGCGCCGGGCGCCAAACTGGTCGGCCTCAAGATCTACGGCGAGGGCGGCGACGACGAGGCGGCCGACATGCTCGTCGACGCGATCGAGTGGTGCGGCAACGTCAACCTGACGCTCGAGACGCGCGGCACCCTACCGCCTCGGGTGGACGCCGTCAACATCAGCCTCGGCGAGGACTGGGCGGTGGCCAGCACGCTGTTCGACACGACGGCCGCGAGCGTCGCCGGCGCTGGCGTCACCGTCGTCGCCTCGGCGGGCAACTCCGGTAACCGCGCCTTCATCGTCGGCACCCCGTCCGCATCGCCGACGATCCTCTCGGTCGCCAGCTCCGTGCCGCCCGAGATGGGGATGGAGATCCTCGTCACCCACGACGGCACGACGGACTCTCATCTGGCCGTCGAGAGCGCGATCGCCCGCCCGCTCAAGGACGTCGTCGCAACGATCGACACGAAGCGGCTCGAGGCGCCGTTGGGCTGGTTCGGCCGCGGCTGCAACGACGACGAGCCGCTGCAGGACGTCGCCGAGCGCGTCGCGCTGATCGCCCGCGGCGATTGCGTGTTCAGCGAAAAGCTCCTCAACGCCCAGGCCAAGGGCGCGATCGCGGTCCTGATGTTCACGAACGAGAGCCCCAAGAACACGATGGGCGGCGACGGCGCCGGCATTACGATCCCGGCCGCGATGATCGACCGCGAGCCGGGTGAGGCGCTCCGGGACCTGCTCCTGGCTGGCACGGAGGCCACCGTCAGCTTCGATCCGATGCGCCGGCGGCTCGACACGTCGTCCGCCGACCAGATCGCGGGCTACAGCTCGCGCGGCCCGAGTGTGCACGGCGCGCTCAAGCCCGACATCACGGCGCCGGGCAGCAACATCAACTCCGCGCTCATGGGCACCGGCGTCAAAGGCGGATCGTGGAACGGGACGTCGATGGCCAGCCCGCACGTCACGGGCGCCGCCGGCGTGATCGCGCAGCGCAACCGCACCGAGAAGCTCGGGCTGGACGGCCTCGGCGTCGCGGCGTTGCTGATGAACTACACCCAGCAGGGCGTCCTGGCCGGCAGCGACATCGTGCCGATCGCCCGCCAAGGCGCCGGCCGCGTGGACGTCCTGCGCGCCGGCACCGGGCCTCTCCTCGTGCGCACCGGCCCGATCGCCAGCATCAATCTTGGTCTGCGCGCCCTGACCGCGCCGGTGACGACATCCGTGCCCCTGACGGTCACCAACCTGACGGACGCGCCCGTTCGGTTCACGCTGACCCCGCGCGTCCGTCGCCCGGTGGCGGTCGTCTCGGCCGTCGCGTTCGACATCTCGGACAGGGCGATCGTTCTCGCGCCGCACGTCACGCAGCGGATCGACGTCCCGACGACGATCGACCCGGCGCTGCTGCCCGCCTGGACGCTCTATCCCAGCGCCACGGGCGCCGGCATCGACAGCGTCGAAGCGATCGAGATCGACGGCTGGATCGCGGTCCAGCCCGTGGACGACGCCAGCGCGCCGCTCGCGGACGCCGTCGCGCCGGCCGCGGCCGTGCCGTTCTACCTCCTCGCGCGGCGTGCGTCGGCCGTGACGACGAACGGGCTCGAGGCGATCGGGGGCGCGCGCAGCCTTCGCTTCCGGAACGCATCGCCCTTCGACGGCGACGTCGAGCTGTTCCATCGCCCCCGCCAGGGCGACGCCCCGATGCCGACGGATCCCGACGAATCGAACGTCCCCGACGAGCTCGACGTCGCCGCCGTCGGCGTGCGCGCCACGACCGCATCGACGACCACGACCACCGCCGACCGCCTGGACTTCGCCGTCGTGACGCACGCACCCGTGACGGTGCCCGTCCCCGAGCAGACGCAGATCTTCGTCGACACGGACCGCGACGGCACGGCCGATTGGCGGATCCGCGCGGGCGATCACCGCGGCGGCGATCGCGTCCAGACGTTCGTCGGCCGCTGGGATCCGGCCGCGGACGCCATCACCGGCACGGAGCGGATCACCGGCACGCTCTTCAGCAGCGACGTCGCCACGCACGCGTCCGTGTTGTCCGTGCCGATGGCGCTCCTGGGCATGGATCAGCCGGCGGCGTTCGACTTCTGGGTCGTGCGGCGCGGAACGCACGAGGATTGGATGCACCTGGGCGTGTCGGACGTCGTGCCCGACGGCGCCGATGCGCCGGGCGGGCCGCGTTTGACGTTCGACCCGGCGGCGCAGGCGCGCGTGCCGGCGAGCTACCACGTGCACGTCCCCGGCGACGCCGCCGACGGCCGGGGCGAGGCCGTCGTCGAGTTCGTCGTCGATCCCACGAAGCCGGACGACGGGTTCCTGGCGCTCTATCCACAGAACGATTTCGCGGTGGACGGCGCCGCCACGGGCGCGCAGTTCGGCTGGCTCGTGCCGGGCGAGGCGCGGCCGCCGGCGGTGTACCTGCCGGCGGTGTTCTCGATGTTCGACGCGACGACGCCCTAGGAGGCCATCAAGCTCGGGCCGCCCCCATGTCCGCCACGATTTCGCGCCACCGCTCCAGGCCGACCTGGTAGCAGTGCTCGCGAAAGTGCTCCTTGAAGCCAAGATCGTTGTTGATCCCGATCATGGCCGCGTTGGACGCCGCGTTGCCGGTGTCGATCATCCGCGCGCCGGGCACTTCGTCCAGCAGCTTGACCAGCATCCAGAGCTTGAGCGCCTTGCCGAGCCCCTGGTTCTGCTCGCTCTTGCGCACGCCGGTCGCCCACTGGTTGACCTTCCACGGGTCGTCCGGATCGAAACTCACGTTGGACAAGCCGACGGTCCGGCCGTCGTCAATGCGCTGCGCGACGAAGTTCCAGATCACCATACCCTGCCCGCGCTGGCTGGCCACATTCGCCGCCCAACGCTCCTGCGTCCAGTGCTCCGGGGCCATCGCGAGGTCCTCGAGCGGCATCAGGTTGTCGATCTCCGTGCTCATGTCGAAGAAGTCGTGCACGTCGAAGCCGTCCTCGGACCCGGGAAACGCGTCGTCGGCGAAGAACAGCGGCCGATAGCGGCCGGCCAGACCGGCCGTACGCGCTTCGCACTGCCGCCGGATGTCGGCCGCGTCCAGGGTCGCGATGTCGAGGCGCGACATCCGCTCGATCAGCCGGCACGGCAGCCCCCACGCGCGCTCGATCCGATCGATCAGCGCCCGCCCGACGTCGATGTGGCCGACGACGGCCCAGCCGATCTCGGTCGCGCCGGCGGCCGCGACGTCGTCCGTCAACGCGGCGGCGATGCGCGCGCCGATCCCGTGTCGGCGCCACTCGGGCCGCACGAACACGTCCAGCCAGCCGAGCTGCGGGTTGTCCGCGCCCTCGATCTCCCACAACCCGAACCCGACGGCCTCGTCGCCCATCGACGCCAACGCCCAGCGTTCCTGCTGGCCCGGTGAGCGCGGCCCACGCAGCGAGGCCAGCAGCGCGCGGCGCGGTCGCGGCGGATCGCCTGGCACGCGCTCGGCGCGCATGGCGAGCCGCAGGTCCGTCAGCGGCTCGGCGAGCGTGTCCGCCGCGGTCGCGCCCTCGAACAGCGTGATGCGCACACCGTCGCCCGAGGCGTCGCCGGCGGCGGGTTCAGTCGACATCGAGCACCTCCGTCGCGTTGGGTCAGCTGCGGCCGGTTAGCAGGGGCCGCCGGCCGCCGCAATTGTAGCCTCGGCGCCACGGCCTGCTACGATGGGCGTCCGCTCACGCTCCGGAGTCCGCCATGGCTTCCTCCCCGCTGCGCACGATCCTCGTCGCCACGACGCTCGGCCCCGAAAGCGACCACGTCGTCGCCGCCGCGGCGTCCCTGGCGCGGTCCAGCGGGGCGCGGCTGCACATCGTGCACGCGATGCTGCTGCCGCTGGAGTACGGCCGTTCGGCCGGCACGACGGGTTTGACGACTACGCCAGGCGCCATGCCCTCGCCCGATCTGTACGCCGCGTTCGAGACCACGCTCCGTGCGCGATTGGACGATCAGGTGACGCGCCTGGCGATCCCACCGACGACCCTCGCCGCGGCGCAGATCATCGACGGCACGCCGTGGCGCGTGGTCCGCGCCCACGCCGCCGCGATCGACGCCGACCTCATCGTCGTCGGCGCTACGGACAAGCCGGATCTCGCCGATCGCCTCCTGGGCTCGACGTCCACCCACGTCGTGGCCGGCGCCGATCGACCCGTCCTGGTCCTCCGCGGCCACCCCGCTATGCCGCCCAAGCGCGTCCTCGCGCCCGTCGACCTTTCCCCGCTGTCGTCGAGCGCTTTCGGCACGATCCGCGCCCTCGTCGCCGCTGCCTCAGGTGGCGCCACGGGCGGTGCCACGAACACGCCGTCGGACACGCCGCCTCCTACGAGCCCCGCCGCGACGATCCGCGCGCTGTTCGTGCTCCTGCCGCTCGAACGAACGGCCAGCATCCAGTTCTCGCCGGAGCAGATCGATCGGTTCGCCGCCGACGAGCTCGACCGCTTGGTCGCCGCCACCGGCTCCCGCGCCGAGGCGACGTCCGTCGAGGCGGTCGTGCGCATCGGTCAGCCGCGCGACGCGATCGAGGCGGAGGCGGCGGCGTGGCCGGCGGACCTCGTGGCGATCGGCAGCCACGGCTACAGCGGCTGGGATCGGCGCCTGTTCGGCAGCGTCGCCGGCGACGTCGTGCACCGCGGCCCGTGCAGCGTATTGGTCGTACCGGCGACCGAGCGCGGCGTCAGGGCTGGCTGACGGTACCGCCGCGGCTGCAGGCGTAGGCCCGCAGTCGGCCGTCGTCGAAGGCGGCCAAGGCCGGCACGCCGCCGCGGGGCATCGTGTCGATCGCGCCCACGCTCATGATCCCGACGCCTCGTCCCTGGTCCCGCCGCCCAGCTTGAAGGCCGGCTGCGCGATCGGTTCCGCTCGGCCGGTCCCGGCGACGAGCCGCCACACGCCGTCCATCTTCACGCCGTCGAACGACTCCGCCGCACCGCCGCCCGGCCACGCGACGCTGACCGCTTCGACGGCGGTCGCGTCGCCAAGGCCGACCTCGACTTGAAGGCTGTTCGCGCCGAAGCTGCCGCCGGAGCCGACGAGCCGGTGGAGCGTGCGCGTCCCCCCGGGCGTCGCGAGGCGCAGCGTCACCCGGGCGCCGATCGCGGACGGGTTCGCGCCCGGCCCTCTGAGCCGGAGCGTCGCCCAGTGGTTGCCATGGCCCGGGTTCTCGTACAACACGTTGGGGTACCAATCGCCCTCATAGGCGCCCCCCAGCACCTCGTAGACGTCCTGGTCCCCGTCGTTGTCCAGGTCGCCGAACCCGACGGCATGGCCCTTCTGGAGGTTGCCGAAGCCGCCGGAGGTCGTGATGTCGCCGAAGGTGCCGTCGCCACGGTTGTGGAAGGCGCGGTTCGGGATGATCACGCGCAGATCGGGGTGGCCCGTCCCGAGGTAGAAGTCGTCCCAGCCGTCGTTGTCCAGGTCGCCATAGTTCGATCCCATCGTTAAGTAGTGGCCGTCGACGCCGGCGTCGTGCGCCACGTCCGTGAACGTCCCGTCGTGATCGTTGTGGTACAGGTGGAGCCGCTCGCCGGCGGCCGGCAGCCCGACGTAGTCCGCCATGACATCCCCGACCGGGGTGTCCTCACCGCTGGTCATCGACGTGCTGTAGCTATCGACCAGGATGTCGAGCCAGCCGTCGTCGTCGTAGTCCCACCACCACGTCGGGAAGCTCTGGACCGGCTCCGTCACCCCGGCCGCGGCGGCGACGTCCGTGAACCGCCATCCGCCGTCGCGGGTCGGACCATCGTTGTGCATGAGGGCGTTCGGCCACCCCAACTGGCTGACGTAGAGATCCGGACGGCCGTCGTTGTCGTAGTCGCCCCATCCCGCCCCCTTCGTGAAGCCCCCGAGCGCGAGCCCGACCGCGGCGCCGACGTCCGTGAACGTGCCGTCGCCATCGTTCCGCCACAGTTCGTTCGGGTGCGGGTTGCCGTCGCCGATCGTCTCGTTGCCGATGAAGAGGTCCAGATCGCCGTCTCCGTCGAAGTCCGCGAACGCGGCGGTCTGGGTGGGATGAAAACTGAGGATGCCGGCCGACTCCGTGACGTCCTCGAACGTGCCGTCCCCGCGGTTTCGCAGGAGGGAGTTCGGGAACCCGCGCGGCGCAGCCAACCACGCACCGCGCAGCACCAACACGTCCACGAAGCCGTCACCATCGTAGTCGCCTTGAACCAGGTTCAAGCCGCCCGTCAGGCCGGTCAGCCCGGCCGCGGCCGTCCGGTCCTCGAACGTCCCGTCGCCGCGGCTCCTGAAGTAGTGCATCGGCTCGTCCGCTCCCCAGCCGCTCGTGAGCACGTCCAGGTTGCCGTCGCCATCGAAGTCCTCGACGACCACCCCGCCAGCCCTGCTGGCGACGTCCATGCCGACGGACGGCGCGACGTCCACGAAGCGGCCGATGTCGTCGTCCGAGTCGAACACGTGCGGGTCGATCCGGTACGGCGCGGGCACCCCGTCCGGGTACGTGCCCCGCGCCATGTTCGCGATGTTGAGGAGCCACTTGCTCGTCCGATCCTCGGCATTGCCGCGCAGCAGCGCCTCGAGGAGCGGGATCGCCTGGTCGACCGGTTCCTTGTCGCGGTGCACGCCCCCGCCCTTGAGCGGGAGGACGCACGACTCCGCGTTGTGGTTCACGGCGCAGTTGCGCGTCTCGCCGAGCCGCATCCAGGTGATCGCGAGCATCGATGTGAGGAGGCGCAGCGGATGGGAATCCGTCAGGCTCGCGGTGCCGCTCAGCGCGTCGATCAGCGTCCCGAAGGACGCGATCGCATCCTCGAACTGACCCGACTGCATCTGCGCGTTCGCCACGTTCGCGTCGAACTGGAGCCTCGCCTGCGGATCGGCCGGCGGAGGCATGGCGCGATACCGAGCTAGGAGCGTCGCGGCGTCAAATCCTTGCCCGCTCGCCCTGGCCTCTTCGGCCGCCTGACGGATGTACGCGACCATCCGCTGCGTACCGGGCGCTTGAGGGCCAGACGCCGGCGGACCGGCGACCGTCGCCATCCCACCATGCTGATGGCCGGGCATCGCCGCCTCTGGCTCGGTCATCGACGCGCCGGGTACCGGCGCTACCGAAGGGAGTGGACCCGGCTGGCAGGCGGCAGTGATCGCGGCCCAGAAGCCGAGGACCACGGATCTGCGTATGTTCATCCAACGAATCCCTTCGCGCGTCGCCCACCCATCACGCACGGCATCGGCGATCGCGCCACGGCGCCAACCGCGGCTTCTGCGCCCACCGAACCGAGTGTGCGCCCACCACTATAGTACCCGCGGCCACTTCGACGCAATCGGGTATCGCCGCGAATCACCGATGGGGTGTTGCCCTCACGCCGTGCCTCCGCCGGTGGCGCCGTGCGGATAGATCAGGGTCGGACGCTGCTCCACCCGGCGTCGTTGCCCAGCTGCGCCTGCAGGAACTCGAGGAGCCCGGGCGTCGCGCTGAGCGGCCCCGTCGTCAGCGCGCCGTGCCGTTCGCCGGGGTAGAAGAAGACGCGCAGGCGGCCCGGAATATCCGTGGGGTCCCAGCCGGCGGACCAATCGGCCAGGTCGTCCAGCCCGCGCCGCATCGCCGGGCCGTCGACGGCGGCGCCGTTCAGCAGCGTGAAGAAGCTGCGGATCGTCCCGTCCTCGTAGCTGCTGATCAGCGAGCCGCGGAAGCCGGGCAGCGTGCGCGCGAGGAATGCATACACCTCGTGGTAGCCGGTGCTCGGTCGACAGCTCGGGCAGCGCTGCTCGATGGTCCCGCCGAGACCCCATGCATCGTGCAGCTTGGCCTGCGCGGCGGCGGTCAGGTACGGCGGGCGAACGATCGGGCCGGCATCGTCGATCAGCTCCGGCACGGGCCCGTCCACCGCCTGGAACGCGTCGGCGACGTGCAGCACGTTGCCGGTGCTGCCGAGCCCGCCGGCGCTGAAGCCGGCCACGACCACCCGGCCCGCGCCGCGGAACGTGGGGACGATGCGCCGCAGGAACGCGTCGACGTTCTTCCAGCCGACGTGGTGGATCGACTGGCCCTGGTACGTGGCGATGCGATCGCCAAGGTGGGCGTCGCCGGTGCAGTACGGGACGTAGATCCAGTTCATCGTGCGAAACGGGTTCGTCGGATCCCCGCGATCGAAGATGCCCTTGCCGATCTGCCCTTGCTCAACGGCCGCGTCGAACTTGGTCTTGTCCACGCCATCGAGATTGGACGCCGTCTGCGCCAGCAAGCACGTGAACGGGTCCCAACAGGCTCCACCGCCTTCGAAGTAGATGACGAGGTCCGTGCTGTCCGGCACGAAGTTCAGGCCAAGGCCGGTCGCCGTGCCGCGGCCGCACACGGCGTCCGGGAACGGCTCGAAGACCCAGCGCCCGCGGTCCGATTCGGCGACGGCCAGCGGCGGCCCGAGCGGGGAACCGGTAGGAACGGCGGTCGGAGACGGCGTCGGGTCGACCGGGGGCGGCGAACCCGTCGGCGAAGGGGCGACGGTCGTCGGCGCGGGCGCGGTGGCCGTGGCTGTGGCCAAAGCGGTCGGCGCCGCCGGCAGCTCGGTGCGGTCGACGAGGGCTGCGACCAGGGGGAGGTAGACTCGGGCGACGACGGCGTCGGCCGGTGCGGCCGCCACCTTGGCGCGCTGGGGGGCGGTCAGCGGCAGAACCATGGACCAGACGGCCGCCGTGGCCCCGATCAACACTCGCCCAACGATCGCCGCTCGCCTGCCCGCCATCGCGTCACCTCGCGTCCGCCCCGGCCGTGCGCCGGGCGCGACGACATGGTACCGCATGGCGGTCGCCGCCGCCACGGGCCGCGCCGAGCGCGCGAGCCGCGATTGGACGCGTTGTCCCGTCGGCGGTATACGTCCGCCGCCATACGGCCGCCGACGCAGGCTCGGGGGCCGTCCGCGTGCTGCACCAGGAGGCTTCCGTCCATGAGCATGGGTTCCACATCGAGCAACG
>JBDTSC010000076.1:0-12049 GCA_039931375.1 Ardenticatenales bacterium | reverse complement strand
CAACCGGTGCGGCATGCTTGCCGCCGCGCTTGCCGCCGTGGTCGTCGCCGGGCGGATCATCCGAACCGCCGCCGCGCGGGCCGCCGCGATCATCGCCGGGCGGATCGTCCGACCCGCCGCGCGGGCCGCCGCGATCATCGCCGGGCGGATCATCCGAGCCGCCGCGCGGGCCGCCGCGATCGTCGCCGGGCGGATCATCCGAGCCGCCGCGCGGCTGGCTGCGATCGTCACCGGGCGGGTCGTCCGCCCCGTGGCGGAGGATCACGACGGTGGCGGCCTGCGCCGGCAGCGCCGCGACCATCGGGCGACCGTCGGGCATCTGCGCGTGGCCGGTGCTCATCGCGCTCCAAATGGCCAGGTAGGCAATCGTCAAGACGGACATCTCGCTCAACTCCTAATGGTTCGTCCCGCTTCGCGGCGCCAATTGCGCGGTTGGGACATCGGATACATCCCTACCGTTGCCGCGGCCGCGGAAAAGTCACGGGTGGGTCACGACGAGTTTTCGGATACGCCTACGATCCCGCCGTCCCGCCGTCCCGTCGCCCTTCCCGCGTCGACGACGGGGGCCGTCCAAGCCCGCGGCGGTATACTCGCCGCATGGACCTTCCCGCCCCGCCCGCCCCGCCCTCGCCGCCAACGCCGGCCGACATCGCCGTCCTCATCCTCACCCACAACGGCGCCCGCCACCTACCGACGTGCCTGATCGCGTGCCTCGCCCTCGACGGCCTTGCGGCCCCCTCGGCCATCGTCGTCGCGGACAACGGCTCGACGGGCGGCGGCCTCGACGACGCGATGCGGGCCTTCCCGGCCATCACCCGCCTCGCCCTGGGCGCGAACCTCGGCTTCGCCGCGGGCTACGACGCGCTCGCAGAGTCGGGCGCCAGCGACCGGCCGTGGCTGCTGCTCCTCAACGACGACACTGCTATCGCCCCCGACGCCCTCACCGCCCTCTGCGCCGCCCTCCGGCCCGGCGACGTCTGCGCCGGCGCACGCCTCGTCGATTGGGCGGGCACGCGGATCGACTTCGACGGCGGCGCGGCGTCGTGGACGGGGCACGGCCACGCGCTCGGCCACGGGCGGCGCATCGACGCCGGCTCGCCGCGATCGCCGGCCGCCCATCGCGCACCGGTGCGGCCGGCCGGCGGTCGCGCAGAGGGCCACGGCGACGGCCACGGCGACGGCGATCCGCACGGGGGCGGCTACGTTGGCCCACACGGCGACGCGGCCGCCCACCCGACGCTCTTCGCGTGCGGCGGCGCGATGCTCGTCCACCGCGCGACGTTCCTGGCCCTCGGCGGCTTCGACGGGTCGTACTTCATGTACTACGAGGACGTGGACTTCGGCTGGCGCCTGACGCTCGCCGGGTACGACGTCCGCCATGCCCCCGCCGCCGTCGTCCGCCACCGCGGCGGCGGCAGCGCCGCGGCGCACCCGGACGCATCGCGCGCCCGCTGGCACGCCCGCAACGCGCTGGCCAACGTCGTGAAGAACACGGCGGACGTCCACGTGGCGCGCATCCTGCCCGCCGCCCTCGCGCTGGAAGCCGTGCGGCGCGGGGCGCCCCTGGACGTCGTCGATGCCGCCGCGGTTCCGGTCGACGACCGCGCCGCCGCCCCTTCCATGCCCCTCCCGCTCCCCGCACCCGACTGGCCCGGCTGGTCACACCTCACCCCGCTGGACCTCGACTGGCCGGCCCTGACCGCCGCCCGCGCCGCCGTGCAGCCGCTCTGGGCGCGCCGCCCGGAGGACGTCGTGGCGCGCCTGGGCCGGCCGTGGGCGCCGGTGCCCGCGACGGGCGAGGGCTGGGCGGCGCTGCGGCGGGCGGCCGCGGTGTTCGGACTCGAGGACGTCTTCGGGCCGATCGACGCGCACACCGGCCTGCGTGGCCGGGTGCGGCGGGCGGTGGGGCGTGTCGGGCGGTTGGGGCGGTTGGGGCGATTGGGGAGGGGCGGATGAGGGCGGCCTCCCCCCCCACCCCAATCGACGTCGTCGTCGTCACCTGGAACAACCGCGCCTACCTGGACGATCTGCTGCCCGCCCTCGCCGCGCAGACCCATCGCCACCACCGCGTCGTCGTCGTGGACAACGGCTCAAGCGACGGGACGGTCGCGTGGCTGGCGGAGGCGTGGCCGGGCGTGCGGGTCGTGGCGCTGCGCGACAACGTCGGCTTCGCGGTGGCGAACAACCATGGCATCGCCGTCGGCGACGGGCCGTGGGTCGCGCTCGTGAACAGCGACACCGTGCCGGAGCCGGGCTGGCTGGCGGCGCTCCTAGCGGCCGGGCGGACGTCGCCGCGCATCGGCAGCGTCGCCAGCCTGATGCTGTTCATGGACCGGCCGCACGTCGTCAACTCAGCGGGCGTCGCGGTCGATCCGACCGGCATCGCCTGGGATTGGCTGGGCGGTTCGGCGGTCGATGACCTGCCGTTCGACGCGGCTGCGACCGCGGTGCCCGTCTTCGGCGCATCCGCCGGCGCCGCTCTCTACCGCCGCACCGCGCTGGACGATGTGGCGCTGGACGATGGGGCGCTAGGCCACGTCTTCGATCCGCACTACTTCATGTACCTAGAGGACGTCGATCTGGCCTGGCGCCTCCGGCTGCGCGGCTGGGACGCCGCCTTAGCGCCGGGCGCGCGGATCCTGCACGTCGGCAGCGGGACGTCTGGCGAGGGCTCGGCGTTCAAAAACCGGCTGCTGGCGCGCAACAAGGTCTGGACCGTCGTCAAGGACTACCCGACGTGGCCGCTGCTGGCCCATCTCCCGCTCGTCATCGCCTACGACCTGGCGTCCGTGCCGTATCGAGTGGTCGTGAACGGCCAGACCGCGGCGCTCCGCGGCCGGTGGGACGCGCTCACGCGGCTGCGCCACGCGCTCCGCGCGCGCCGACGCATCCAGGCCGCCCGCACCGCGCCATGGTCGTTCGTCGCGGCCGCGATGGCGCCGCTTGCGACGCCGTGGTCCGTGGCGCGTCGATACCGGCACCTGCGGCCGGCGGGGACGGCGGACAACGACGAAAAATCGTAACAAGACGCGCGCTTCCACGGACCATTCATCGTAGGGGCGAAGCATCGCCCCCAGCGATGCTTCGCCCTCCCGTGGGACAACGACCTCGTGGCATCGCTCCGGTGACAACCTTCCCGCCCAACTCACCCCACACCCGTACCGATCGCCGCTCCCCCGCGTTGTACCCCATCGACGGTCCGCCAGCGCCCATGACGCGGCGCGGACCCCATCCAACAGCCCCACCGCCCGCCGCCGCCACGAAGGGGCGCGACGTCGGACGACCGAGGCGCCAGCGGGAACGGCGCGAGCCGCCCGTGTGATCAGAGTGAACCATGAACACGCCGAACATCCACCCCAACCACCGGCCGGACATGCTGGCCGACCTTTCCGATGCGCGCCGCCATGACGTCGTGACCGCGCGGTCCGTCGCCGCGGACGCCGCGGCGCTGCTGCTCGGCCGACGCGGGGATCAGGCGATCTGCCGCAAGCCGGACGGCAGCATCGTCACGGCCGCCGATATCAGCGCCGACAACCTGATCGCGTCCCGGCTGCACGCCGCGTTTCCGGACGACGCGATCCTGTCCGAGGAGGCGGCCGCCCGCTTCGACGGCGGCCGAACCTGGGTCGTCGATCCGCTCGACGGCACGACCAACTTCGCCGCCGGCTTGCCGGTGTGGGGCGTGACGATGGCGCTGCTCGAGAACGGCGTGCCGACGGTCGGCGTCAGCGTCTTTCCGTGTCTCGGCCTCGACTACACCGCCATCCTGGGCGGTGGGGCGTGGGAGGGGACGCGGCGCCTCGGCCCCGCGGGCGATCCATCGCCCCATCTCGGGCCGGACGATCTCATCGCCCAGTGCAGCCGCACCGCCGCGCGCTTTGCGCTCGACCTGCCGGCGGCGCGCCGTTCCCTCGGGAGCACCGCGTTCCACCTGGCGATGGTCGCCGCCGGCACCTGCCGGGCCAGCGTCACCGTGGACGCCGGGATCTGGGACGTCGCCGCCGGTTGGCTGCTCGTGTCCGAGGCCGGCGGGACCGTGGCGGATGAAGACGGGCGGTCGCCCTGGCCGCTGGATCGGGGCGACTGGTCCATGCGCCGCGTCACGACGCTGGCCGCGGGCGACGCCCCAAGCTACGCCGCCGTCCGGCGGGCGATGGCGGCGGGCGACGACGGCGCGGCCGGGGACGGAGACGGGGTTCGCTCCGCGGCGTGATCGCTGAGGGCGGGCGCTAGGCCTTGAACGCCTGCCGTCCCGGCCAGGTCCGGCTGAGCATCCGCGTCAGGAGCGCGCCCAGCCCGACGCCGATGGCCAGGAACAGCAGGCCGCGCGCCCACTCGGGCAGGAACTGCAGCGTCAGAAGGTACGCCGACCGCTGCAGCGGGCCGGGCACGCCCACGTTCTCGTACAGCGAGCGGAGAAAGAACGCCAAGGCCAGCGAAACCGCCAGGCCGGCCACGGTCACCAGGACGAACACGCGCGTCAGTTCGCGCTGCGAGAGCGTCGGCGGCCGGGCGCGCTCCTCGTAGCGGAGGTGCGGGTCGTACGGAAACGCCCCAAGCGCCTCGGTCTGGGCCAGCTCGTCGATGAGATAGCCGACGGCGGTCCGCAGATCCGCGGCCACGGCGAAGCCCTTGTCGGCGGGCTCCATCGGGCCCAGAACGTCCGGCAGGCGCCGATCGCCCAGGATCAGGACGGGACGGCAGCCGGCGGCGTCGGCGACCGCGAGCGCCGTCGGGTCGGCGGCGGCGAAGAACGTCGCCCGCAACGGCACGCCGATCCGGCCGGCCGCATCGGCCAGCGCGTCCAGACGCGCCTCGGTCGCGGCGCCGTTGGCGTCGGCGTCGGCGGTGGCGCCGGCGGGCAGCCGCAGGTCCAGCTTGGGCGCGACGATCGGCAGCGCGTGCGCCGCCTCCGGCCGCTCGGTATCGCCGGGCACGGTGACGAGCATGCCCTTGATCCCGGCCTCGGCCAGCGCGGCCAGACCGGCGGCGGCGGCGGGGTCCGTTTGGAAGACATCGGCGAGGATTAGAGCGTTGGCCATGGGGGGTACGATACCACGAAGGCGGCGGGATGGGGCACCCCCACAGAGGCGATTCGCCCTGCGCCGGCCGCTGTCGCATTATTGGCGGAGCATCGCGGAGACGGATCTGGTGACTTAAGCTACATTAAGGCCGCTTCTGCCCAACGGGTGCGGCGGCCCACCCAGCTCTCGCCGAACGACCAGTCGCCGCCCCATCGCACCTTGACACGAACCGATACCCCCTCGTCATCCTGTTCGGGCAGCCCCGCCCGTTCCGCAGCGCCCAACGACACCCTGCACTGGACGGCCAACGCATCCGGTCCCGATGCCCGCCAGTCCCAACCGCGCGCTCCCCGCTCATCGCCGTATCCCCCACCGCTCGCCACCGCACCCGACAACCCTCACGGTCCGTTCTGCGACAAGGAGGCCCTATGACGAAGCACGGCAGCCCCCGCCCGAGCTTCGGCGCCCCGCCGCCCAGCCCCAACCCACCGTCTAGCCCCAACCCACCCCCCAGCCTGTACTCAGTCACCGTCCCAGGCCCTTCGCCGACCCCGTCGCCGCTCGCCTCATCGCCTAACTCCCTGCTCGATCGATCCCTGCCGATCGCCGCGGCGCGCATCGCGCTCGCCCGCGACTATGCCGTTCTCGAAGCGGACCCCGGCTTCGCCGCCCTCATCGGCGTCGCGGGCGACGCGCTCATCGGCCGCTCTCTTCTGGACTTCATCTTTCCCACCGAGCGACAGGCGGTCGCCGATCGCCTCGGGTACGCCATCGCCTGTCGCAACGACGACATCGGCGCCCTCGCGCTGCGCCGCCCGGACGAGCAGGCCACCCTCATCGAAGCCGCGCTGCGCTACGACGCCGCGCGAGGGGAAGGCCTCTGGCTGTACTGCAGCCCATTGACCCCCACCCTGACCACGATCGCCGGTTCGGCGCCGCTCGACCGCGCGCAGGCCGACCCGCCACGCCCAGCCACCGCGGGCGGCGCCGGACGCGTCAACAACCCCGCCGCCGCGCGCACGCCGCGGGCGGAGCGGGCCCAGACGCCGCCGACCACGGCCTACGTCCCGGCGGATCCGCCTCGCGAAGCCCCCGGCCACCCAGATGGCCTGGACGACGCGATCCACCAAGTGCTGCGCCTCGAGGACGTGCGCGGCGAGGCGATGCTCGTCATCGGCGCGGCCGGCCAGATCCTGGCCGGCACGTCGGCGGCGGCGACCCGCGTCGGCTGTCCGGTCGAGATGCTGGCGGGAACGACCGTCGACGACCTCTTCGTCCTCAGCCCGTCCGCGCGCGACCTCCTGCACGACGCCGTGCGCACGGGCCGGCGGCTCGCCGTCCCGGCCAGCATCGTGTGCGGCATGGCCTTGGCCAAGCTCGAGTGGCTGCCGGCACAGCGCGCGGGCTACGGGTTCCTGGCCGTTCAGCCCGTCCACACGACCGCCGGCACGGACGAGCACGCCGTCGCGCTCCAGCAGGCGGTGCGCCTGATGTGGCACGATGCCGGCGAGGCCGTCACGGCGCTCGTCCTTGGCACCGAGACGCTGTCGCAGCTGCTCGGCGCGGACGCGCGACGACCGGGCGCGGCGCACATCGCCTCCGACCTCACGCGCCACGCCCGCATGATCCATCAGGCGCTGGCCGAGGTGCGGCGGGCGGAGAACGGCACGCCCGTCGAGCTCGGGCCGGTCGATCTGAACGCCGTCATCGAGGGCTACGTGGCCGCGATCGGCCCGGCGGCGGCGGCCGAATCGATCCGCGTCACGGCCCAGCTGGCGCCGGACATCTGGGTCCGCTCGACCGACCTGCGCGTCCGGAGCATCGTCCGCAACATCGTGATGAACGCGCGGCAGGCGCTGCAAGGGCAGCCCGGCGGCGGCGCGATCGAGATCACCACGACGTTCCTCGAGGGGGATGACGGCCCGGGTGTACAGCTCGTCGTGCGCGACGACGGTCCCGGCATGTCGGACGCGCTGACCCGCGTCATCTTCGAACCGGGCCTCAGCGATCGGGACGGCGGGACGGGCATCGGGCTCAACCTCGTGCGCCAGTTCATCGTCGAGAGCGGCGGCGCGGTGCAGCCGCTGTCACGGCCCGGCGCCGGCACGGCGTTTGTCATCTGGCTCCCGACGGTCCCATCGGCCACCTCGCCGAGCGTTCCGACCGCGCCGTCTGCGCCGTCTGCGCCGGCCGCGGAGGCCGCGGAGGCCGCGCCGGATCCCCTCACGGCCGATTCCTTTGCGCCGCCACCCCCCCATGGAGGCTTGCCGTCTTGACCATATCGCCGTCCGTGCCCGTCCCCCACGGTCAGAACGTGCCGCCTACCCTCCTCATCGTCGACGACGAAGCGATCTTCCGGGAGCGGATCGCCGGCGCGCTCGCGCCGGACGGCTACCGCGTCCTGCAGGCGGAGGACGAATCGAGCGCGCAGCGCATCATCGAGTGCGAGTCGCTCGACATGGCCTTTCTGGACCTCACGCTGCGCCATGAAGACCCGAACGGCCCGCTGACGGACCGCGCCGGGTGGCGGATCTTCACGCGGCTGCGCCACCTGGCGCCCGAGGTGTCCGTCGTGATCGTCACGAGCGACGGCGCGGCGGGCACGGCCAGGCGGCTGCTGCAACAGGGCGTGCTCGACTACTACGAGAAGGCGGGCTTGGCCGGGCTGAGCGCCAACTCGGATCTACGGCGCCTGGCCGAGGTCGGCGTCGCCCGCACCCGCGTCGGACGGACCGCGCCCGCGGACGGCCCGCGGTTCGGCGGCTGGATCGGCGGCGAGAACGCCGCGATGCGCGAGGTCGAACGCCGCGTCGCCGCGTTCGCGCCGTTCGACATCGGCGTGCTGATCCTGGGCAAGAACGGCACCGGCAAGGACATGCTGGCCGAGGAGATCCACCGGCGCTCCCCGCGCGCCAAAGGCCCGTTCGTGCCCGTCAACTGCGCCGCTATCCCCAAGGATCTTCTCGAAAGCGAGCTGTTCGGCCACGAGAAGGGCGCGTTCACGGGCGCATTCGAACGCCGGATCGGGCTGCTCGAGCAGGCGCAGAAGGGCACGGTCTTTCTGGATGAGATCGCCGAGATGGACCCGGGCCTCCAGGCCAAGCTCCTGCGCGCGATGCAGCACTTCCGCATCCGACGGGTCGGCGGCGCCCACGAGATCGACATCGACGTGCGCGTGATCGCCGCCACGAACCAGGACGTGGAGGCGGCGCTGGAGAGCGGATCGTTCCGCCCGGACCTCTACTACCGTCTCGCCGGCACGGAGATCACGCTGCCCAGCCTGTCCGAGCGCCACGGCGACGTCGTCGCGCTGGCGCAGGCCTTCCTGGAGCGCGAGCGCACGAAGTTCAACCCGGCAGCCACCGGCTTCACGCCCGCCGCCCAGCGCGCGCTGTGCCGATACGATTGGCCCGGCAACATCCGCCAGCTGCAGAGCGAGATCATCAGCGCCCTCGTCCTGTCCGGCGGGCAGAGAGAGGTCGATGTCGCGCACCTGTCGCCCAAGGTCGCCCTCGGCCACATGCCGGGCGCCTCGCTCGCGCCCGCGATCGGCGAGCGCTTGACGAGCGGCCTGCCGGCAACGCTGCCGCCCGACGGCCTGCCGATGGTGGCGCTGCGCGACGCCTGGGAGCGGAGCATGATCGAGCAGGCCTTGGAGCGGCACGCCGGCAGCATCGCCGCCGTCGCGCGCTGCCTGCAGATCTCGCGAGACCAGGTGACGCACCGCTGCGCCAAGTTCGGCATCGACCCGCGGGCGTACGACGGGGCATAACGGGACGTGATGGTGTGGGTTTTTCCGCGCCATGGCCGGAAAGGGACGCGGTCGCCGAGGTTTCGGCGGCCGCGTTTGCGTTGGTTTGCAGACCAGCGGCGGCGTCCGTCGGCTGGCACACGGCTTGCAAACGGGCGCCGTGCTCCAGGCGGCGTCGCCGGGGCGGCGGCATCAACGTCCTCAATACCGTCCGCCGCATCGGACACCGTACCGCAGACTCGTCCCTTTCGCCTTTCGCCGCGCCAGCGCGCACAATCGGCGCATACCTGCACGGAGGCCCGCGTGTCACCTGATATCATCGCCAACGTCCGATCGGCCATGGCCCTCAGCGTGTTCGGGCTGGGCATCATGGCGATCATCGCCGGGGTCTGGACGATCCTGGCCCGCGAGTACCAGGAGACGATGCGCGGTATCGCCGCCCAGTCCAACCGCCTGCACGCGCGCAGCATGGCGGAGGTCGGCGTCATCCCGATCCTCGACGCGTCGGCGCGCCTGGTCGAGGCGACGACGGAGATGATCAAGACGGCCATGGGCATCGGCGCGTTCCTGTGCCTGATCGGCCTTGCGATGTGCCTGATCTCGTTTTGGATGTTCTATCTCTAATCCGCCTCGAACGGCTCTCGTTCGCCCCCGCCGCCCGCGCTGAACCCGGGACCCCACCACGGAGCACGCGATGTCCGCCGAACCGTCCAATCCGACCGCCGGCCCCCAGCCCCACCCGACGCCCGTCCCCAGCCGCGCCCTCGCCGAGCGCATCGTCGCCGACGCGGCGCTCTCCGCGTTGGCCGCGCGCTGGGTGCCGCTGTCCGCCACGACGCCGGACGGCCCACTCGACGCCGTGACTCGGATCGCCGGGACCGCCGCCCTCGTGCTCCTCGGACCGCCGGGCAGCGGCAAGACGACGGCCCTCCAGGTCGCATGGCATCGGCTGGCGCGCGCCGGGCTGTCGCGCTCGGTCGCGCCGCTCTACATCGACCTGGCCCACGCCCGCGACGGCGAGGGGCTGCCGGATCTGATCACCCGCGCGCTGGACGCCCTCGGCGCTGGCGACACCGGGCTGACGCCGACCCACATCCTGCTGGACAACCTGGACCGGATGCGGCACGGCTACCTGTTCGACGATCTGCGGCTGGTCATCGATGCCGGCGGCCGCGTCGGCCCGGCCGCGGTCATGGCCTGCCGCACGGACGACTGGGCCGAGATCCGATCGCACCTGCCCGGCGTCACGGAGTCGCACCTGCAGCCCGCCGCGCCCGGCGTCGTGCGCGACGCCCTGGTCCGCTTCCTGCCCGCCGCCACCGCCGAGGCCGCCGCCGCCTGGCTGGACGGGGACGACGCCCTCGCGCAGGCCGTCCGCCAGCCCCGCGCTCTCGGCGCGCTGCTCGACGTCGCCGCCGCCCGTCCGCCCGCCGACTGGCACGTCGCGCTCTTCGCTGAGGCGCTGCTCGGGCGCATCCTCGCGGGCGTCCCGAGCGCCAGCCGCGCGCTGCACCGCGCCGCCCTTGCGGATGTCGCCCTCAGCGCCCAGGGCCGCGCGTTCATCCCGCAGGTCGACACGATGGCGATGCGGCTCGGCGTGACGCGCTACGACATGCTCCACACCGGCGCCGTGGTCCCGCGCGGGGCGGACCTCGAGTTCACCGAGCCGCTGCTGGCCCGCCACTGCGCCGCGCTGGCGCTCGTCGAGCGCTTCGGCCAGATGCCCGAGGCGCTCGTCTCCCAGCTGCAGGCGGTGGACGATCCGGCGGTCGCCCCCCTGCTGGTCCACGCCTACGCCCTCACGCCCGATCCCGATCGCTTCCTGGCCGCGCTGCGCCGCCTGCCGGCCGCCGCCCCGATCATCGCCGCCTGCCTCGGCCTCGACGCCCCGCACGACTTTGATGCGCCCGCGTCGACCGGGGCCGCCGTGTCGCCCGCCGAAGGGGCCGACGAATCGCCCGCCGACGAACACGGTATCGAATCCCCGTCGCGCGGCGAAGCGGCCGTGCCCGCTGGCGTCGACGCCACCCCCGCGTCATCCGCCGGCGGAGCCGAGGATGGAACCGCCGACCTCGACGCGGGCGCCGACGCCAGCGCCAGCGCGGACGCGGCCGCCAGCCTCCGCCACGCCTGGGACATCACGCACAGCGCCGACGTCGCGTACGCCCTGGCCGAGGTCGAGGCCGACCGCGGCGCGTTGGCCGATGCGGTGCAGGCGCTCCGCTGGGCGATCGACGCGCGGCCCGACGTCGCCGCGTGGCACGACGCGCTCGGCCAGGTGGAAGCGGAGCGCGGGCGCTGGATCGAAGCGGGCGACGCCTTCGCCGCCGCCCACCGCCTGGCGCCGGACGATCCGGCCATCGCCCGCCGCCTCGGGCGCGCCCGCGTCGCGCTCGGCGACACCGCCGGCGCGATCGCGCTGCTCGAGCGCGGGCTGGCCGCCGCCCGGACGGACGCCGCCGCCTGGTCCCTGCTCGCCCGCGCCCACGAAGCGGCCGGCGCCACGGACGCCGCCCTTCGCGCGCTCGCCGAAGCGCTCCGCCTGGACGACGCCTGGCCCGACGATCTCCTCCTCCTGGCGCGCCTGACGTGTGATCGCGAGCTCGCCCGCCCCGGCACGGCGGACCTGGACGCGGCGCAATCGGCCCTCGCCCGCGCCGCCGGCCGCGCCCCCGCCGCCGCGCTGCGCACGAGCCGTGATCGCCTCGACTGGCTCATGGCCGAGCGCCCCCGGTCGGAGAAGCCCGCGACGATGACCGGCGAAAGCCCTGCTTCGGCCGACCACGTCGCCCCGCCCGAGGGCAGCGCCGGCGACCCCGCCGCCGATCGCATGGCCGCCGGCGTCCCGCCGTCCGATGCCCCTCCTTTTGCCGACGAACGGCCGATGCCCTCGGTCGCCGATGTCACCCGCATCGCAGCCCAGTTCGCCGCCGGCACGAACGCGTTCGCGCCGGCGCCCGCCGCGGCGCCGGCCGCTTCGCCCGTTGCGCCGCCCGCGCCCGCATCGCCGCCAGCGGTCGCCGACGATCCCGCGGTCGGCTGGCTCAGCCTCGACATCGGCGCGGAGACGTCCGAGCCGAGCGTGGACAAGCCTGCGTCCACCGACGGGCCGGCGGCGGCGCCGATGCAAACTCCCGCCGTCTCCGGACCGTCCGCCTTCGGCGACGCGACACCGCCCGTCCAGGCCTGGCCCGCGATCGCGGCCGCGGACGATACCGCGCGCACCGGATCGTGGCCGGGCGGCGCGACGCAGCCCGACGCCGAACCATCGCCC
>JBDTSC010000075.1:0-12073 GCA_039931375.1 Ardenticatenales bacterium | reverse complement strand
GCGGCGCGGGCGGCCCAGGCGCGGGCGAAGGCGTCGGCGGTGGCGTCCTCGGCGTCGGCGTCGCCGAGGCGGTAGCGGGCGTAGTTGTAGACGGCCGTGAGCTGGGCGTCGTAGAGCGCTTGGAAAGCGGCGGTGTCCATGGGCGTCGCGGCGCTCGCGGGGCGGTGGGTCGGCGGGGGTGCCAGGCGGGCGGCCGCGGACAGGGTGGTGGTGCTCATCGGCGGTCAGTACGCGCGACGAGGGGCGATATGACACGATGACACGTTGCGCCGTGGACGAGTCGCCAGCGTGCTTGTCGCGCGATCCGAGTTAGTTTACTATTGAACCATGATTCGACTCAACATCCACGAAGCCAAGACCCATCTCTCCCGCTACCTCAACCGGTTGGCGGCGGGAGAGACGATCATTCTATGCAAGCGCAACGTCCCGATCGCCGAGATTCGGCCGCTGCCCGCGCGGCGTACGGAACCGCGTCCGTTCGGGCTGGCGAAGGGCGAGTTCGAGATCCCCGACACGTTCTATGATCCCTTGCCGGACGACCTGCTGGATGCATTCGAGGGGAAGGGCGGCTGAACGTCCTTCTCGACACCTCGACGTTCCTATGGTGGGTCAAGGGGGACAGTCACTTGCTATCGCCCCGAGCGATGGCCGTTATCGCCTCTCCGGACGACGAGGTCTACCTGAGCATCGTTTCGGTCTGGGAGATCTCGATCAAGCACGCGCTGGGCAAGCTTCCGCTGCCGGCAAGCCCCGAGTACTTCGTCCCCACGCAGCGCGAACGCCACGGCATCGCCCGCCTCGAACTCGACGAAGCGGCTGTGTTCGGCTCGATCCGGTTGCCCCCCATCCACCGCGATCCGTTCGACCGCATGCTCGTCAGCCAAGCGCTCGTCCACGATCTGACGATCCTCACGCCGGACAGTGCGATCCGCGATTACCCGGTCCGCACCGCCTGGTAAGCGCGGCGTCCGCCCAAATGCGACGCGGGTTATGCCGGCGATGCCCGCGTCGGCGAACAACTGAGGCCAACGATACCTCACGGATCGACCAGCCGAGGCCGGTCGTCATCGCCGATCGAGGCGGTCGTAGATGGGGCAGGCATCGAGGCTGAAGCGTCGTCGTCAATCGCATCGTCCCCACCGTCGTCCCATCCGTCGTCCACACCACCCCCATCGATCTCGTCGTCCACACCGATCCGCCGCCTCAGCGCGTCGGCGACCACGAGCGCACCCCACAGCACCCCGATCCCCCCGAGCGCCGCGGCCACGATGTTGTCGATCGGCGTTTCGAAGACGCCGTCGATCCCCGCGCTGGCCAGGAGCGCCGCGCCGGCGATGGCGGTCGCGAGGATCAACCGCGGGACACAGCCTTGCGTCAAGAGTGACTGCTCCGGCGACGCCCTCCGATGGGCCCGAAAATACGCCTGCCGGTCCTTCAACTCTTCCATCGCGATCACCCGCCGGACTTCCTCGACACCATCCGCCACCGCCAGGTAGTGTCGCTCGATGCGGTCGAGCTGGTCGCCGATCCGCTCCGTGAAGTACGCGTTGTCCGTGCGCTCCACGCTCATCGGCGTATTGCAGTAGGCGCACGTGATCCGCGTCGCCGATGACGGGACATGGAGCGACGAGCCGCAGTTAGGGCACGTGAGCGCGATGAGTTCGTCCATGACACACTCCTACGCAGCGCGACCGAGACCGGTTGCCACCGCGTCTACTCGGCGCCGACGCTGGCCGCCGGCCCCTCCCCTATCGCCCACCCCGCCAACACCCGCCCCGTCCACGGCGCGAACTTGAACGCGTGCCCCGAGCACGCCGCCCCGACGATGACCCGCGGGTCGCTTGGCAGCGGGCCGAGGATGAAGCCGTGGTCGGACGTCATCGTGTAGAAGCACGTCATGCCGCCCAGCACGCCGCGCACCGGCACCGCCAGGCAGCGGTCGATCACGCCCAGCAGCTCCGTCACGGCGGGCGATGCAGCGTCGAACGGCGTGACGACGTCCGGATCATCCGGCGCGCCGTCCTGACGGTGGATGGCCGCCTTCAGCCCGGCATGCCCAAAAGCCGGCTGGCCAAACACCTCGGGCTCATCGTCGTAGCCGACCCGCACCCAGTTCGGCGCCGTCGCCGGGTCGCCCTCGACATCGAGGAATGCGACGGTCTGGCGCAGCGGCGTCAACCGGCCGGCCAACCCGGGCAGCAGCCGCCCGATCCACGCGCCCGCCGTCACGACCACGCGCTCGGCCAACAGCGTGCCCGCCGCCGTGTCCACGACCACCGGGCCGGCCTCCGCGCCGTCCCTGTCGTGCACTCCGGCGACGTCAAGCGCCCCGCCCGCCGCCCCGATCGCCCGCACCGGCGTCCCCTCGATCACCTCGACGCCGCCCGCGCGCACGAGCCGCTCGAGCGACCGGATCACGTCGGCCGCGGCGATGACGGCGCCGGAGCGGTCGTGCAGCGCCCGATCGCCGTCGGCGATGCGCAGCCAGCCGCCCGCCAACGCGCGCGCCGCCGCGGGCGCGACATCGTCGATCAGGGAGCCCGCGACGCGGCCGACCGCCTCGGCGTAGGCGGTGATCGGGCCGTCGGCGGGGCCGAAGAAGAACGTGGGGTGCGGGTGGCGCAGCGGCATCCCGGCCGCGGCCTCGAGCGCCGGCCAGTCCCGAGCGTTCGCCTCGACCATCCGCGCCACGAGCCGCGGGTCCGCGTACGTGCTGCGCGTGATCCGCGTCGGGCCGTGGCTCGAACCGTGGTCGTGGCCGATCGAGTGGCGGTCGATCAGGCCGACGCGGCCAGCTCCGCGGCGCGCCAACTGCCACGCCGTCGCCAGGCCGTTGACCCCGGCGCCAACGACCAGGACGTCAAACCGACCGATCACCGCCATCGATCCGCCCCTTCCGCGCGCGCGGGCTTCGATCGCCGGCCATCGTCCAGCCCCCGTTCGTGCTGGCGCCGCTCGGCCTGCCAGTCCTGCCGCCGCGCACATAAGAGAACGGGGCGGGCCGAAGCCCGCCCCGTCGCTCGTTGATCGCTCCGATAGAGCGGCCGCTTACCAGCCGCCGCGATCCCGCCGGCCGCCGCCGCCGTTGTCGTCGCGGCGGTACCCGCCGCCGCCGCCACCGCCGCCACCGCCGCCGGCCGGGCGATCGTTCGCCTCGTTGACCGTGATGGTGCGCCCGCCGAGATCAGAGTTGTTGAGGGCGTTGATCGCCGCCTGGGCGGCCGCGTCATCCTCGAACTCGACGAAGCCGAAGCCACGGCTGCGACCCGACTCGCGGTCCTTGATGACCACCGCATCGGTCACCTCGCCGTGGGGAGCGAACATATCTTGCAGCTCCTCCGAGGTCACCGACCAGGGCAGGCCGCCAACGAACAGCTTCTTGGACATGGGAACTCGAGCCTCCTGCTGAACAAAACACGGCCCGGCACCAGCGTGCCGGCCGCCTCAACGGGCCGGGATGCGAGAACCGAACCTTGGGGTAGCCCGGTCCATGCGTTTCGAACCGCATCCTTCCTGGTGCAATATACAAGCGACGTGCGGGCTTGTCTAGCACCTGCGGCCACACATTCGCCCGGATAACATGCGGACGATCTATCGGTTTGGCCACGGGCGCGATGCGGACGGTCGCGGCACGCGCCGCTTGGCGCGCGGTTTCGGCCGCCGCCCCGTGCGGCGGGCGAGCGACAGCGAACCGACAGGCCGGACATCTTAATGTCGGCGGCCGCGCCTTTTTTCTCTGCAATGCGTTAAAGCTCGACACATCGCGAGCACATCGCGAGCTCTTAAGGATCGGCGACAGCATGCGAGCGGCTTGGTTGGGGCGAGCGCTGGGAGGGGCGGCGTCGCTTGGCGTCGTGCTCGCCATGGCCGTCGCCGCCTCCGCCGCGCCCGGCCGTCCGGGCGACGTGCGCGGTCGGTGGGGTTGCGATCCCGTCATGGGCCCCGGCTGCGGGCTCGGGCTGTCCGCCGTCGCGTTCGCCTCACCGGACCAGGGCTGGGCCGTCGGGAAGGGCGGCGTCATCCTGCGCTACGGCGACGGCGCATGGCTCGAAGCGCCCAGCCCGACGGATCTTCCGCTGCACAGCCTGTCCGTGCTCGGCCCGGACGATGGCTGGGCGGTCGGCGGCGCATGCGAGACGGATGGCCTGTGCGCCGGGATCGTGCTGCGCCTCAGCGTCACGGGCTGGTCCGTCAGCGCACAGCTGCCGGATGTCGTGTTGTCCGGCATTGCGATGACCGGACCGGACGTCGGATGGGCCGTCGGCGGCCGCTGCCGGCCGGAGAGCCGCTGCCAGGGCGTCCTGATGCACCTCGACAAAGGCGTCTGGTCCGTCGCGGCCACGCCCGCCGTCGACTGGCTGTACGGGATCGCCCTGCCCACCGCCGACGACGGCTGGGCGGTCGGGGACGACTGCGCCGCGGACCGGCGCTGCCGCGCCGTCCTCTTCCACTACAACGAGGGCATCTGGCAGCGCAGCGAAGCCGCCCCGATCGACATCCGACTGCACGCCGTGGCGATGGCCAGCCCGCGGGATGGCTGGGCGGTCGGCGAGACGTGCGCCACGCTGCCGTGCCGCGGCGCGGTGCTTCGCTTCAGCGAAGGCCGCTGGGCCATCGCCCGCGACGACATCGCCGAACCGCTGCGCGCCGTCGCGCTCGGGGCGGGCGGTCTAGGCTGGGCGTTCGGCCAGGCCTGCGCGCTGCCGTGCCGAACGCCGATCCTGCGCCTGGACGGCGACGACTGGGTCGACGTGGACAGCCGGACCAGCAAGGGCATCGCCTCGCTCGCCGTCGTCGGCGCCGCGGAAGCATGGGCGGTCGGATCGGATTGCCTCACGACCGGTGATTGTCGCGCGGCGGTCCTCCACTTCTCCCGCAACGAGTGGCGTGACGAGGGCGCGCGCGTGGACCAGCAGATCGAGGACGTCGCGTTCGCCGATGCCTGGAACGGCTGGGCGGTGGGGCTGGACGGGACGATCCTACGGTTCAGCGGCGGCCGCTGGACACGGGCGCCGAGCCCGATGGCCGGCCACCTGCACAGCGTGGCGATCGACGGCCCGCACAGCGCATGGGCCGTCGGCGACACCGGCGCCATCCTCCGTCTCTCCGGCGACAGCTGGACGATGGTCCCCAGCCCGACGCGCGAACGGCTCAGCGCCGTCGCCGTCGCCCGCGATGCCCTCGGCGAGCCGCTCCCCGGCACGGCCTGGGCCGTCGGCGACGGCGGGACGATCGCCAAGCTGATCGGCGACACGTGGGTCGTCGTGGACGATGGCGGGCGGTCCCGCCGGCCCTTGTCGGACGTCGCGCTGCGGGGCACGCGGGACGGCTGGGCGGTCGGCTGGGGCGGCCAGACGCTCCGGCTGGTCGATGGCCGCTGGCGCCCGGTCGAACAGCGCGTGACGACGGAGTGGCTGCAAGCCGTCGCCTTTGCCCCGGACGGAGGGGCGGTCGCCGTCGGCGCCAAGGGGACAGTGCTGCGCTGGGATGGAGGGTCTTGGCGCGATACCGCCGTTCCGGCGGAGGCCGTCGACAACCTGCTGCGTGACGTCGCGATCGGCCCGGACGGGCGCGGCTGGGCGGTGGGCAACGGCGGGTTGATCCTGCGCCGCGACGACGCCGGCACGTGGTCGAGCGCCCTCAGCCCGGCCACCGCCAACCTGGCCGCGGTGACCCTCCTGGACGGCCTGGACGCCTGGACGGTCGGCGCGGACGGCACGATCCTCTACTTCCGCTCCGCGGACGAGCCGGCCGAAGTGCTGACGGTGCATCGGGTGTGGCTGCCGGTGGCGGTGCGATAGCGGCTCGAATGCTCCGCGAGCGGCGCCGCCTGACCGTGCCGCTCGATCGGAAGCGCTCAGCCCTTGGCGCGCCCCGGCGACCGCTTCACCGTCCGCAGCTCGATCCCGAACTCGGCCAACAACGCGATCCACGCTTGGATGTCCCCCTCGTCCACCTCGACCAGCGGCCCAGCCGGCTTGAAGCGCCGGGCGATGGACGCCGCCCGCGGGTCGGCGAGGAGGTCCGCCAAGGACTCCGGGTTGGGCATCTCGATCAGCGCGGCGCGGTGGAGCTTTGCCGCTGGGTAGTGGCCGCACCATGCCTTCAGCCGGCGGTCGAGCCAGCCGGGCGGCGGACCGGCCGATAGCGCCCGCCACTCCTCGATCTGGCCCAGCGCGTCCAGCCCGTGCTCGCGTTGGGCGCGCTGGGCTGCCGCCGCGGTCAAGCGCCAGACGCCGGCCGCCGGGTCCCAGTCCGCCAGGCGCTGCAGCCGGCCGAGCAGGAACAGCCCGGGCACCTTGTGACGTGGCCGAACCGTGCCGTCCTCCGCCACTTCGATGCTGCCCGCCGCGGACGGATCGTGGCGCCCCGCGGGCGAGACGCCCAGCTGCCCGAACCGCTCCGCTGCGCCCGCGGCGTCCGCCACGCGCGCGAGCGTGTCGCTGCCAGCCGCGGCGACGAGCGGTGGCGTGGCGCCGGGGTCGTCCGCGGCGAGCAGGCTGGCCATGAGAGCGGGGTCGGCGGCCTGCACGAGCGATACGCGGCGATGGATGACGATCTGATCGTGCAGCCGCTGCCAGTCCTCGATCGAGCGCGCGACGTTCTGGGGAACCACCGCCCCGGACATCTCGGCCAGGGCGGCGACGATCGACGCGCCGCTTCGCCCGTCCATTTGCGCCCGGTAGACGCTGGCGCGCGTGACCACGTACTCGAGCACGCGATCGGTCCCGACGCGATCGGCGAACCGCTCGATGCGCATGAGCGTCGCTTCGGGGACGGGGCCGATCGCCAGGACGTGGAAGTTCGGCTGGACGACGACCCGCGCCCCGGCGGTCGGGTCGGCATCGACCGCGTCCTTGCCCACGTCGCCCGCTTGCCTGGACGCGGACGCCGGCGCGGCCGTGAGCGCTCGCCGCCCGAACTCCGTCAGCCGCAACGCCACGAGGCGCCCTTCCTCGTTCAACCCGGCATCGCACAGCCCGAGCCAGTGGAGCGCCTGCGCCACCTGGCGGACGACCTCGGTTTCGACTTTCGACCAGCCTTCGCTGTCGCTGCTGATCGGGTCGAAACTCCAGCCATGCGCGTTGCTCCACCGGCTGTAGCGGTGGTTGGGCGTGTTCTGGTACGAGTAGTCGTAATAGCCCCACGACGAGCGGCGCTTCTTCTCGGCCGGCAAGAGGAAATCGCGCGCCGTCCGGCGCAGCTGATGCGCCACGGCGCGGACGCCCACCCACTGCCCGCCGCCGCCGAGATCGACGATCGTGCGGGCGATCCGATCGCGCGCGGATCGCAGCGCCGCGGGGGCAATGTCGCGCGACTCACCGGGTCCCGGCGACCAGCGCACGCCCGGCAGCTGCGCCAGCTCGTTCCACCCGCCCATCGATCGCCACGCTGCCAGCCAGCGGTCCGCGCGCGCCCCGAGCGGCAGCGACCACAGCGCGCGTGCGGCGGCTTCGTCCGTGCGGCAAGCGTCGAAGTCCGGCCAATCGATCACGTCGAGCGCTTGGAGAAGCCGGCGCTGGAAGTGGATGAGCGGCACGCCGTCCTCGCGCGTCACGCCCTGCAGGCTCGGCGCTGGGTCCATCTGGGCCGCGAGCGCCGTCAGGTCCCGCTTGCTCACCCAGCCCGTGTTCAGCAACCGGGGCTTGTGCCGCCACAGGTAGCTCCACATCAGGTAGAGCTGCCGCCCGAACAGCCCCGCGTCCGCCGGGGACTCGCGCGCGAACGTCGGTGGCCGCGCGGGCATGAGCGAGAGCGGCGGCGGCAGATAACCTACCACCTCCGCGGGGATGCAGTACGTTTCGGACAGGCCAAAGTCCGACACCGTCGATCCGGCGGCCAGGGAGCCGCGGCCCAGAACGAGCCCGACGACCTCGAGCCGCGCCATCACGTCCTGGAATTCCTTGCCGACGGATTCGGGATCGCCGGGTCGATAGCCGCTGAATGACCGGCCGATCCGAGCCAGCGGCCCCACCGTTCCATCGTCGATCAGCGGCGACCAGAGGTTTTCGGCGTCCGAGGCGCCGCCGAGGTGCTGCAGCAGGGTGAGCACCTCGCGCGCCGCGGGGTCGAGGCCCGCCACCGCGGCGCGGACATGCGCCGCGGACCGCAGCTCGGCCGTCAGCCGCTTCACCATGGCGGCCTTGGGAAGCCCGTGCTTGAACCAACCGTTCGCGGCGCCGATGGCCGTCAGCGTCAATGCGCGATAGCCGGCCAGGAGCGTCGCCAGATCGACCGGTTCGCTCACCGCGTCTTCCCTTTCGCGTCCGCCGCGCCCGACGCCATGGCGTCCTCGATGCGGGGCGTGTGGCCGGCCCGCCGCAGCTCCTCGACCAAGGCGTCCACGCTCTCCTCGGCCACGATGAAGGCGGTCGGGCTGGCTTGGTGGATCCGCGCCTTCCCGAGCGCCGTCGTCGCCAGGAGCACCTTGGCCAGGTGTTCGTCCGCCACCTCGACCATCGCCAGCCCGTCATATCGGTTCACGGTCCCCCAGCCGGCCCACCACGCCTCGACCGCGCGCTCGATCGCCGGCGGCAGCGGTGCGCCGACCGCCGCGAAGCCGGCGACCACATCCGCCGGGCCCGCGCCGTCGCCGAAAGCGTGCTGCAGCGTGTCCGGGCCGAGCCGGAAGCGAACGCCGGGCGACGCGTCGTCGGTTGCCGCACCCGCGTACGCGCCGTAACGTCGGAGCGCGCCGAGCGCCGGGGCGGCGCCCCATCGAAGGCCGAGCGTCGCGATGGCGCCCGACGCACTCCAGACCACGTCCGTTTGCGCCGCAAGCGCCGCGTCGTCGCCCGTCAGCAGCGCCCGACCGATCGGCGATAGGCGCACGGCCCACTCCTCGCCGGTCGGGGCGACGGCGGTCTCGACCAGGCCAAGCCAGCGCATCGGCCCGCGCAGCTGGGCGGCGAACAGCGCTTCCGCGACGCGCCGCCCGCGCTCGCTGTCGAAGGCGAGCGGCCGGCCATCGTTGTCCCCGATGTACCAGCCGTCCTTGTCGGGCGACGGCAGGAACCTCGCCGGCCACGTGGCGGTCACCAGCCGCGCCAGGGCGCGGCCGTCCGCCCAGCCGCCATCGCCACGCCCCCCCGGCCGGGGCAGTCGATGCAGACCGAAGAGGGCGTCGATCCGCATGTTCGTGCGGGATCGCCGGTAGTCCATGATCGTGTGGCGCCACATGTCGACGGAGCGCCAGTGGTTTATGCCGCCATCCGTGTGAACGAGGAGGGAGACCTCGTCCCATGTTGGATACTGGAGTTGCAGCCAGCTGAGCACGGCGCCGGCCAGTTGGTCCTGGGCCGAGGACTCCAGCCAGCCGCCGAACGCGTCCGGATCGATCCACGCCCCGTTCTTCGGGTCCGCCTTCAGCAGCCCGAGCCCCGCCAGCTGGGCCACGACGAACGCGCTGCGATCCTCGTCCGCGTCCCCGACGGCCCGCGCGACGATCGCCCGCGCCGCTTTCGCCAGGGGCGTGGCCGCGGTCGGGATGCGCTGCGCGCGCGTGCCGCCGTGGACCCGGGCGGGGGACTCGCCCCGCAGGACGGGCCAGTGGCCATGCCACTCGATGCGTTGGTCGCCGAACGGCCCGATCGTCCGCATCCGCCCCTCGGGCAGCAGCGCCAGGCCCGCCGCCGCGAGGTCCGCGGCGCCGTTGCCGGCCGGTTCGCGGCGCCACGAGGACGGCACCGCCTTTAGGGTGGGCGTCCACGCGGGCGGCGGTAACGCGATGGACAGCGGCCATGGGGCGTGCAGGGAGGGTGGGGACGATCCGGCGTCCCCGAGCACGAGCCCGCGCTCGATCGCCGCCGTGATCGCGGCCGATCCGACGTTCAACGGCGCGGCCGGACGCGCCGACGACGGCAGCACGGCCAGCAGTCGATCGTAGCCGCCGGCCAGCTCGCTGCGCGGCTCCATGCCCAGCCAACCGACGATGCCCAACAGCTTGCGCAGGTCGGGCGACAGCGCCGCGGCCGCCTTGGCCGTGCTCGCCGGGTCCAGATAGTACTGCTCCATCTGCTCGACGATCCCGTCGCGCTTCAGCCCGGTGAGAGTCCAGCCGAACCCGCGCGCGATCGCCCGCAGCTGCGGCGCCGTCAGCCCGTGGAGCCCGGCGGCGTTCAGGGCTTCGTCATCGAACGTGCGCTCGCGCAGCGTGGCCGGCGGCGGGGCCGGTGGCGGGGCGGCTAGGTCCATCAAGCGGTGGCGACGGCCGGGCCGGCGGCGGGCGGCGCGGGGCGCTCGGGCTCGAAGGCGGCCAGCTCGTCGCCGTACAGGATCCGGTAGCGGTAGCCCTGCTCGGTCAGGAACATCTGGCGGTTTGCGGCGAACTCCTGGTCGCGCGTGTCGCGGCTGACCAGGGTGTAGAAGTGCGCCAGCCCGCCGTCCGACTTGGGCCGCAGGATACGCCCGAGCCGCTGCGCCTCCTCCTGGCGCGATCCGAACGTGCCGCTCACCTGGATCGCGACGTTCGCGTCCGGCAGGTCGATCGCGAAGTTCGCGACCTTGGAGACCACCAGACGCTTGGACCGGCCCTCGCGCAGGTCACTGTAGCGCCGCTCGCGCTCGGCCGTCGACGTCTTGCCCGTGACCAGCGGGATGTCGTAGCGGTCGGCGATCGCCACCAGCTGGTCGATGTACTGGCCGATGATCAGGACCGTATCGTCCCGATGTTTGGCCAACAGCTCGCCGACGAGGTCGATCTTCACCGGGTTCTGGGCCGCGACGGCGTACTTGAGCCGCTCCTCGGTCACCGCGTACTCCATGCGCTTCGACTCCGGCAGGTCGATGCGCACCTCCGTGCAGTCGGCGGTGGCGATCCACCCCTGGCTCTCGAGGTCCTTCCACGGCACGTCGTACTTCTTGGGCCCGATCAGCGCGAAGACATCGTCCGCACGCCCGTCCTCGCGCACGAGCGTGGCGGTCAGGCCCAGACGGCGGCGGGCCTGGATGTCCGCGGTGGCGCGGAAGACGGGGGCAGGCAGCAGGTGGACCTCATCGTAGATGATCAGGCCCCACTCGCGGTCATTGAAGATCGAGAGGTGGGGGTAGACGCCGCTGGCGCGGTGGTACGTGAGGGTCTGGTACGTCGTGATCGTGATCGACCGCAGGTTCTTCACGTCGCCGCTGTACTCGCCGACGGACTCGCGCGGGACGTCCGTCTTGTCGACGATCTCCTCGATCCACTGCCGCGCGGCCACCGTGCTGGGCGATATGATCAGCGTGCTGGCGTTGACGGCGGCCATGATGCCCAGCCCGACCACGGTCTTGCCCGCCCCGCACGGCAGGACGATCACGCCGCTGCCGCCGTGCGCCGCGCCGTCGGCATAGAAGATGTCGGCCGCCTCGAGCTGGTACGCCCGCAGCGCGAACGGCAGCGCGGTGCCGGCCGACGTGGCGCGCAGGGCGATGTCGAAGCGCTCGCCCTCCACGTAGCCCGCCAGGTCCTCGGGCGGGTAGCCGATCTTGAGGAGCGCCTGCTTGACGGGACCGCGCATCGCCGGCTCGATCGCGATGCGAAAGCGCTCCGGGCGGGCTGCGACAAGGGCGCGGATCGCCTTGTGGTGGTAGATCTCGGTGATCAGAAGGTCGTCGTCCGCCACGAGAAACAGCCCGGCGCCGTCCTTGATCAGTTTCAGCCGCCCATAGCGCGACATCTGGTCCAGGATGTCGCGCCGCACGTTCTCCGGCAGCTCATATTTCCCGTATTCCGCCAACGTCGCCACGACGCCCTGCGCCTGCATGCCGCTGGCGGCGGCGTTCCACAGCGAGAGCGGCGTGATGCGATAGGTGTGGATGTGCTCGGGCGACTTCTCGAGCTCGGCGAACCGCGCCAGCCGATCCCGGACCTCTTCATAGCGCGGGCTGTCGATCTCGACGAGGACGCTGCGGTCGGACTGGACGATGAGGGGGTTGGTCGCGTTGAACATGGGACGGCAATGGTACGCATGTTAGGTGGATGAGGCGACTGGCGGCAGGGCGATCGCGTCAAGCAGAGTCCAAGGAGTGAAGGCAGGTTGGGAGGGGGTGCAGAGCCGCAGGGCCGGGGCGCGGGAGGCGGGGCGCCTGAGTTCGT
>JBDTSC010000074.1:0-12106 GCA_039931375.1 Ardenticatenales bacterium | reverse complement strand
GCAGACGCGCGATGGAGACATGGAACGGTGCGCGACGTGTGCGGTGTCCGCAAAGGACGACCCACCTCGTGGCCGCGCCTTCCATCCCCCTCCAAGGAGTCGCGCATGTCCCGTCCGCACATCCGACGACGCCGCGCGCTGCGCCTGATCGCCGGACTGGCCGCCCTTGGGTGCGCCCATCGGGTGGCGACACCGATCCGCATGTCCATCCCAACGTCGCTGCCCGCGCGGGCGCACGGGGCGGACGCCGCGCCGGTCACGGCGCGCGCCTACCTGCCATACAGCGCCGCACTCGCAGGCTGGGCGCCTCGGCCGTCGCGGGTCTGGGGCACGCACTTCAGCATGGAGTGGGATGCCGCGGAGCACGCGCAGGACATCGCGCTCGAACCGCCGCGGCTGGCGGCGGCGGGGATCACGGCGCTGCGCACAAACATGTATTGGCGCGATGTCGAGCCGGTGAACACGACCCCGGACCGATTCGCATGGGCAGCCTACGACGAGCGGCTGGCGGCGTACTCGGCCGACGGGCGCGACGTCGTCGTCAGCGTCGTGGCGTATCCGAAGTGGGCCATGGTCTACGCCTGCGGCTTCGGCTTCACCTCGCCCGCGATGGCGGACGAGTGGCGGTCGTTCATGCGCGCCGCCGCCGAGCGGTACCGCGCCGCGCCGTACCACGTGATCGCCTGGGAGATCGGCAACGAGGTGGACGGCAAGACGACGGTCACGGACGCGGATCGGCTGCGGCCGCCCGATTGGGGCGGCGACGAGCCGGCGCACCAGACGGGCGGGTGTTGGGGGGATCGTGTGGCGGAATACATCGACTTCCTGCGGATCGCCCATGAAGAGGTCAAGCGGGCCGACCCGACGGCGATGGTGACGTTCGGCAACCTGGCGTACGCCGATGTCGAGCATCGCTTCCACATCGACTTCCTCGATCGCTTCCTCGAGCTCGGCGGCGCGGACTACATCGACTACGTCGGCTACCACTGGTTCCCGGACGTCCGCGGCGCCTTCCCGACCGAACCGCCCGGCCCGGACCTGTTGTGGCGCCTGTCCGGCACGCTCAAGCGCCACGGCGTCGGGCGCCCGATCTGGCTGACGGAAACGAACCGGGGGACCCAAGTGGGCAGCGCCGCGCTCGAGGCCCGCCAGGTGGAGTTCCTGACCCAGACGCTGCCCGAAGTGCTGGCGCAGGGCGCGATCGAGCGCGTCTACTGGTATGCCTGGGGCGATTTCCCGGGGCAGGCCGCGGACGCCTGGCAGCGCGGGCTGGTCCGTGCGGATCGCAGCGCCAAGCCGGCATTGTCCATGGTGCCGTACGCGCGGCGGTACACCGACGGCTATGGCGCCGTCCTGCGCTACGACGACGTCATCGCCCTCGGCTTCCACGTCCCGCGCGCCGCCATCCGCCACGTGATCGCCTGGACCCCTGATGGCCGTTCGCGCACGATCGACCTGCCCCTTGCGCCCGGCGAGACGGCGACGCGGATGACGTTTCCGATGGCCCTCCTGGTCGCGGGACGGTGCTGCCCGACAGCAGCGCTGCCTGTGCGCGACGGGCGGGTGACCGTGCCCGTGGGCGCCCAGAGCGTGTTCGTCGAGATCCGCAGCCCGCGCTGAGGCGCTGGGCCCCGTCGTTGGCCGCATGGCGCGGGCCGGTGTTAGAATCGCCGGCGCCGCGGGGCCCGATTTGGCGCGCGGCCCGCACGCCGACGTGCCTCCAAGGACGGAATCGCAGCCATGTCGTCCGCAGGCCTGTCCGACCAACTGTTCGCGCTGCCGGCGATCGGCGTCGTGCTGGCCGCGCTGGTCCTGTTGCTGGTCGAGGCGTTTTGGCGCCGCACGCCGTATTGGCTTGTCGATGCGATCGCGCTGGCCGGACTTCTCGGCACGGCGTGGCTGCAGAGCGCGTCGCTCGGCGTCGTCGGCACGGCCGCCGGGTTCGCGATCGGCCAAGGGACCGCGGACGGTCCACTGCTCACCCGCCAGGACGGCCTCGCCGCCTTCGCCGGCCTGCTGATCGTGTTCGCGGCGGCCTTCACGCTCCTGGCCGGTCGCGACTACGTGGCCCGTCGCGGCCTGCGCTACGCCGAGTACACCGTCGTCGTGCTGTTCGCCGCGGCCGGGATGCTCGTGCTGTCGAGCGCGGCGGATCTCATCATGATCTTCATCGGCGTCGAGGCGTTTTCGATCCCGCTCTACATCCTGTGCGCGTTCCGCGCCGGCGATCGTGCCGGCTACGAGGCGGCGCTCAAGTACTTCGTGCTCGGCGCGCTGGCCGCGGCCTTTCTGCTGTACGGCACGGCCCTCGTGTACGCGGCCGGCGGGAGCACGGACCTCGCGGCCGTCGCGCGCCTGATCGAAGGCGGCGGCGGCGGCGCGACGGCACTGGCCGGCCTCGCGCTCATCCTGGTCGGGCTCGGCTTCAAGCTGGCCATCGTCCCGTTCCACCAGTGGGCGCCCGACGTATACCAGGGCGCGCCGACGCCGATCACCGGCTTCATGGCCGCCGCGACAAAGGCGGCGGCCGCCGTCGCGCTCGTCCGCGTCCTGTGGGAGGCGTTTGGGCCGGTGGCCGGCTCGTGGCAACCCGTGCTTGCCGTCCTCGCCGTCGCGACGATGCTCGTCGGCAACCTAGCCGCCTTGGTCCAGTCTGACATGAAGCGCACTCTGGCCTACAGCGCGATCGCCCACGCCGGCTATCTCCTGGTCGCGCTGATCGCGGGCCGGACGGGCGGGATCGCGGCGGCCCTCTTCTACCTGCTGGCCTACGGCATGGCCAAGCTCGGCGCCTTCGCCGTCCTGGCGATGCTCGATCGCGCGGCCGATTCGCCGGACAGCGCGCCGGCTGCCGCGCCGGACAGTCGACCGGACGCCACGGCGCTCACCGACCTCGCCGGCCTGGCCAGGCGCCAGCCCTGGCTGGCCGCCGCGCTGACGATCTGCCTCGTGTCGCTGGTCGGCCTGCCGCCGCTCGCAGGTTTTCTGGGCAAATGGATGATCTTTCAGGCCGCCGTCGATGGCGGCTGGACGTGGCTGGCGATCGTGCTCGTGCTGAACAGCGCCCTGTCCGCGTTCTACTACCTCCGCCCCCTCGGTTGGATGTACATGGTCGAGCCGACGACGGACCGGCCGATCGAGGTCGGCACGGGCGCGAGCTTCGCGCTGACCGTCGTCGTGATCGGCCTGTTCGCGGCGCTCGCGTCCGGCGGCCTCGCCCGCGCCGCCCGCGCCGCCGATGGGTATGACACCCGCCCGCCCGACGCTCCCTTGACGCTGCCGCCGGTGTTGCCGACGGTGGACCCCGGCGCCGCGACGGCCGGACCAGGGCTGATCGCGACGATCGGGCCGCCGCCCGTGCCTGCCACGCCCGCCGCGCCGCCCGCCGACGGAGGGACGACGCCATGACGCCCGATGATCCCGCCACCCCGTTCGATCTGGTCTGCTCCCAGCCGCGCGGCCCGCTGCGCCCGACGTTCTGCAACGTGCCGCCGTGGGGGGAGTGGTTCCTGTACGTCGCCAGCGCGCTCGCGATCCTGATCTTCGCGTACGGCATCTGGCGCCACTACCAGCTCTGGCGCGCCGGACAGCCCGCGCCGCAGCGCAACACCGGCCGCGCTCGAGCCCGCCTGCGCGGCGCCATGCGCGATGTCTTCGGCCAGCGCCGTACGAACCGCCGCTCGCTGCCGGCGATCTTCCACAGCGGGCTCTTCTACGGCTTTGGGCTGCTGTTCGTCGGTACGGTCCTGGCGACGATCGATTTCGACGGACCCCTCCTGCTCACGAAGATCCCGGGCTTGGCCGATGCGATCGATGTGCACGGCACGTGGTTCACGTTCGACAACCTGCGCTTCCTGCGCGGCGGCTTCTACCTGGCGTACGAAGCCGTGCTCGACGCCGCCGGGCTGGCGCTGCTGCTCGGCCTCGGGATCGCGATGTGGCGGCGCTACGTCAAACGGCCCCACCACGTGCTGGCGCACTGGGACTTCGTGCTCTGGAGCCTGCTCGTCATCGACGTCACGGGATTTCTGATCGAGGGGCTGCGCCTGACGTTCGCGCCGGTGCCGCACGGCCACTGGTCGTTCGCGGGCTACGCTCTCGCGCAGGGCTTCATCGCGCTCGGGCTCGGCGGCGAGGGCGTGCGGCTGGCGTCGTCGGCGCACCTGTGGCTGTGGCTCGGGCACGCGGTCGCGTCGCTCGGGTTCATCGCCCTGCTGCCGTACACGAACGCCGTGCACATCTTCTCGACCTCCGCCAACCTCGTGATGAAGCCGATCGGGCTCGGCATCGGCACGGGCGCCGCGCTGCAGCCGATCGACCTGGAGACGGCCGAGTTCTTTGGGGTCGGGAAGCTCTCCGAGTTCAGCTGGAAGCAGCGCCTTGGCTTTGACGCCTGCGTGCGCTGTGGGCGTTGCGAGACGGTCTGCCCGGCGTTCATGGCCGGCACGCCGCTCAACCCCAAGTCGGTGATCATGGCGCTTGGCGACGCGCTGCGCGCCGAGCTCGACGCGCCCGCGATGGCGGGCGGCGAGGCGCCGATCGTCGTCGGCAACGGCCTCCTTATCGACCCGGACGCGCTCTTCAGCTGCACGACGTGCATGGCCTGCGTCGAGGTCTGCCCGGCGGAGATCGAGATCGTGGATGACATCGTCGACATGCGCCGCTACCTGACGCTCTCGGAGGGCGCGCTGCCCGGCACGACTTCCGTCACCGCCAAGAACATGAGCACGGCCGGCAACCCGTGGGGCTACGCGCCCGAGGATCGTACGAAGTGGACCGCGGGCGCCGGTGTGCCGGTGCCGATCGCCCAGCCCGGCGAGCACTACGACGCGTTGTACTGGGTCGGGTGCTCGGGCAGTTACGACAAGCGCAACCAGAAGATCGCCCAAAGCCTGGCGCAGCTCATGCACGCCGCCGGATTGAAGTTCGCGATCATGGCCGAGGAGAGCTGCACGTGCGAGAGCGCGCGCCGGCTGGGCGAGGAGTACTTGTACCAGACCGCGACGAACGCCAACGTCGCGAACATGCAGAAGTACACGTTCGACCGCGTGGTCTGCCACTGCCCGCACTGTTTCAATACGATCAAGAACGAGTTCTCCCAGTTCGGCGGCGACTTCGAGGTGATCCACCACTCCCAGCTCCTCGAAGAGCTCCTGAACGACGGGCGCCTCAAAGTCCCCGCCGCCGCCCGCCAAAGTGTCGCCTTCCACGACAGCTGCTACCTCGGCCGATACAATGGCGAGTACGACGCCCCGCGCGCCTCCCTGGCCGCGGCCGGCGTGGACATCGTCGAGCTGCCGCGCTCCAAGGAGAACGGCCTGTGCTGCGGCGGCGGCGGCGGCCAGATGTGGTTCGAGGGCTTCGCCCAAAAGGGCGTGAACGTCATCCGCCTGGAAGAGGTCGTCGCGACCGGCGCCGACCGCGTCGCCGTCGCATGCCCGTTCTGCCTGACGATGCTGGACAGCGCGCGCGGTGCGGTCGGCGAGGCGGCGGACGGCGTGAAAGTGATGGACGTGGCCGAGGTGCTGGCGGAGGCGTTGGCGGCGGGCGTCGGAGGGACCGATCGCGCCCGACCGGCCTAGCGTCGCCGTGCGCTCCGCCCACCTGGGACCGCCGCGCCCCAGATCGGCCCTGACGACCCACGTGGTCCGCACAAGCCGGATGGACCGGCGTCGCCGCACTCGTTGGAGCGATCGATGACCGCTGAACGTCCGACTCTTGACCCGCCGGTCGGCGTCGCCGCCGCGCCGCGATCGCCTGCTATCAAGATCACCGCGCTCACCAAGCGCTACGCCCGCGTCACCGCCGTCGACGACGTCTCTTTCGACGTCGCCGACGGCGAGATCTTCGGCCTGATGGGCCACAACGGCGCCGGCAAGACGACGCTGCTGCGCATGCTCCTCGGCCTCACGCCGCCCACCGCGGGCACCGCGACCGTCCTGGGCCACGACGTCGCGCGCGATGCCATCGACGTACGGCGCGCGTCCGGCTACCTGCCGGCCAGCTATTCCTTGCCGCCGGACATGACGGCCCGCCAGTTCCTGCACTACATCGGGGCGATGTTCGCGCTGCCGCGCGACGTCGTTTCGGCGCGCGTGGCGACGCTGCTGGGCCAGTTCGGGCTGGAGGATGCGGCGGACCGGTCGCTGCGGGGCTTTTCGACGGGCATGACCCAGAAGGTCGGCCTTGCGCAGGCGTTGATCAACGAACCGCGCCTCCTCTTGTTGGACGAGCCGACGTCCGGCCTCGACCCGCTCGGCCGGCACGACCTCCTCACGTTCCTGCGCGAGATCGCCACATCGCGCGGCGTGACGATCCTGTTCTCGTCGCACATCCTGTCCGACATCGAGGCGATCTGCAGCCGCGTCGCCGTGCTCCACCAGGCGCGCCTCGTGGCCTGCGGCGAGGTGGCCGCCCTGAAGGCCCAGCACGGCGCCGCGACGATGGACGAGCTGTACCTCAACATCGTCCGCGAGGAGGCCGGCCGCGGCCAGCCAGGCGCGCCGGGGACGGCGGCGTGAGCCGGGCGATGCTCCGGCTGCAGTGGCTGGACTACCGGGCGATGCTCCGCGAGCGCAAGACGTGGCTCGTCATCGCCCTGCTGGCCTACGCCACGCTGGCGATGCCGGCCGTCCTGGCCAAGCCGCCCGCGCACGTGCAGCAGGCGATCCGGACGTGGTTCGGCGGCGGCGGCGCGTTCGTCATATTTCAATTCGTGTGGATCGACCTGGCGATGAACAAGATGATCTCGTTCATCCCGGTGGTCATCGCCAGCGGCCTCGTGCTGCGCGAGCGCGACACCGAACTCCTGCCGTTGCTGGCCAGCAAGCCCCTGTCGATCCCGCGCTACTTCGTGCTGCGAACCGTCAGCGCCTGCGCCGTGGTCGGCACGCTGTACGCCGGCACGCAGCTGCTGGGCGCGGGCTATTTCGCGCTGCGCGTGCCCGGCTTTCGCGCCGGGACGTTCCTGGCGGCGATGACGCCGCATCTGTTCGCGGCGCTCTTCGCCACCGCCCTCGCGGCCGCGATCGGCGCGTGGGTGCGGCACCGCGGCGCGTCCGTCTTGATCGGCCTCGCCGCGCTGGGGACGCTCGTCGGGTTGTCCCTCATCGGCTTCTACCAGCCGGCCTGGCGCGCCTGGACGATGCTGAACCCCATCACGCTCGGAGCGATCGCGCTCGGTGATCTTGACCACCTCTCCGTGGCCCTGCTCGGCCCTCCGATCTTCGCGCTGATCCTGCTTACGGCGGCGACGATCGCCGTCGGCGCGGTCGGCGCGCGGGGGATCGAGCCGTGAGCGCTGCGCCGCCGGCCGGTTCGCTGCGCCGCTACTTCGCCCTTGAGGCAGGCCGCACGCCGCGGCGCCTCGATGGCGCGGTGGCGATCGGTGCCGTGGTCGTCGTGTTGGCCACGCACGCGCTGATGGCGCGGCTGCCGGCGGGGCTGATCCACTTCCTCGAACAGGCGTTTCGCATCAAGGGCCTCGCGTCCGTGATCGTCGCGAACGACCTGCTCGCGGCGTACTTCGCGACGTTCTTCGTCGGCCTGATCGGCGTGTTGGAGGCGACCGTTGGCGCGCGCGAGGCGAACCGGCTCGAGATCGTGCTGGCCAAGCCCGTCCGCGCCCGCGTGCTGCTCGCGGCGCGCTCGGCGCCCGTCCTGCTCGCGGCCGCCGTCGTCGGCGCCGTCGTATCGCTGGCGGTGGCGGTGTCGATCCGCGCCTACCTCGTGCCGGGCGACCCGCTGACGACGTCCGCCTCGCTGGGCAGCTGCCTCTTCATGGTCGCCCTGGCCCTGCTCTGTCTGGCGGTGCTCCTGCCCCTGTTCGTGCGCATGCGCGACGGCTTCCACGCGCTGCTCGCGGCCATCATCCTGTGGCTTATTCCGCTCATGCCCACGGCGGTGTTCATCTACCGCCCCGACGTCTTCGACGGGCATCCCGGCCTCGCGGACTGGATCGTCATGCCGTCCTTGCTGTGGCACGGCGCGGCGGTCGCGTGGTTCGGTCCGGCGGCGCTGGTCGGCGCGGCGCTGGTCTGCGCGGCGATGGTGGCGGTGGCGGGGGCGGTGTTGGAGCGGGTGGGGGTGGGGTGAGGGCACGATCGGCGGTGCGTCGTCCACTCGGCGCTTTACATGGTCACGACCTTTCGGTCATACTGGTCCTATGATCACGACCAGTGTGACCGATGTGAAGGCTCGTTTGAGCGAGCTGCTTCGCCACGTCGCCGAAGGCGAGACCGTCCTTATCCTGAACCGCGGCCACCCGATCGCCCGAATCGAGCCGGCTTCGGCGTCGGACGACGACGACGATGCGGTTCGCGTGCAGGGGCTGGCGGCGCTCGGACTGGTGCGACTGCCCACTCAGCCGGCGGATCGAGGCCTGCTCGATGATCATCCCCTGATCTCGACCACCGACGGATCGAGCGTTCTCGACGCGTTTCTGGAAGATCGGGCGAACGACCGGTGAAGTTCTGGGACACCTCGGCCATCGTGCCGCTGATCGTCTCAGAACATCAAAGCGATGCGATGCGCGCGCGGTTCACCGCCGACCCGACGATCGTCGTCTGGTGGGCGACGCGCGTTGAGGTCGCGTCGGCGATATCACGTCGCGAACACGCGGGCGTCATATCTTCCGGGGACGCGACGACCCTGCTCAGAACGCTCGATGCGCTGGCCCTGACTTGGCTGGAGGTCCAGCCCGTGGCGGCGATTCGCCCGCTCGCGCGGCGTCTGCTGCGAACCCATCCGCTCCGAGCAGCCGACGCGCTCCAACTCGCCGCCGCCGTCGCGTTCGCGGACGGGCGCCCCGAGTCCGTTTCGTTCGTCTGCCTCGACGAGCGACTGAGTTCAGCCGCCCAGCGTGAAGGCTTGTCCCTCGTCGATGCCGATCAGCGCTGAGCGCCCCATCGAACCGACGCGGCCGCCTCATTGGACGCCGGCGGACCCGTCGATCGCGAGCGGAAAGTAGAGCGCGTCGACGTGGGCACCTGGCGTCGCCGTCGCCGTAGGACAGTTCGGCGGCGTCATCGTCACCTGCGGGACGGCGACGCGGTTGTTCACCGAGTAGCGATCGTCCTCGTTTGTCGTGCCCTCGATCTCCAACGAAACGGGTGCGGCCAACGGCAGCGGCCGCTGCCAGCGCCGCTCCACGTCCCGGCGGCCCCCCGCTTCTACGGGGCCGAGCCCCTCGAATCGGTCGACCTCCGCGCCGACGGCGTCGCGGACCACGACCGCCACGGTGCGCGTGAAGGGCTGGCTGCCGATGTTGGCGAGCGCGAAGCGGATGCGCCGGTCTAGGCCGTCCACAGGGGCGCAGACGTAGTCGTACCACGGGTCGACGAGGGCCAGGTCCGCCTTGTCCATACCGCAGCGCAGTGTCGGCGACATCGCGATGAGCTGCGTGACGGTGATGATCCGACTGAACCCCCCTAGGTGGCCGTAGTGGCCGGGTGGCGAGAGTCTGGCACGGAACGTGGTTTCGACTGGTGAGAAGTCGTCATAGGGGTGTACCACGCCACTTTGCGCGGCGACGACGGCTCGATAGCGCTCGCCGAAGCCGGTGTCTGCGGGTGCCGATACCCACCAATCGCCTGGGCAACGGTCGGTGCCGCTTATGAAGGCGGACGACTCGAACCCCGACATGTAGAGGCCGGTGTAGGTCCGCTCCGGCACCTCGTCCGCGCCCACGATGTCGAACAGCCATCCCCAACCGACATCGCCCCGGCCCTCGCCGTCCCAGACGGCGACGACGTGCAGCAGCCAGCGCCCCTTCAGGCGCGGCAGCCGCACCCCTTGTCGCAGCACGGCCGCGGCGTCGGCCACCGGCACGCCGGGGCTCGTCGGGCGCCACGCAGCCCAATCGGCGCCGGCGTCGTCAGGCTCCTGCGCGCCGACGTCATACCACGTCGCGCTGAGGCTGGCCGGCGGGTCGTCCACGCCTTGGATGCCGAGCGTCGCGGCGCTGCCGGCGACGGCCGTGAACGGCGTGCGCGCGGTCATGATCCCCCGGTAGTCCACCGCTCGTCCGCCCCAGATGTGGGTCCCGAGCCGGCCGTCGAAGACCACTCCGCCCTGCTGCACCGATGCGGTCGGCGGTTCGTCCTGCGCCATGGCATGTTGGCGCTGTGCGCCGATCAGCGCAGCCACGGCGCCGATCGTGAGCGCGACCGCGACGGCGGCGGCGGCCGCGATGGCGCGACGTGGGCCAAACGTGTGAGGCGCGGTTGCGACGGCAACGGGCGGGCGGTACGACATAACGACTCTCCTCGATCACGGCCAACGGCTTCGACGACGGACCAAAGGCTATACGATCGTGGCGGCGGTTCGGTGACGGGCACGTCGCGCCTGGTTTTCGCTGACCTGCATCACTAGAATGCTGGGCATCCAAGAATCGACCATCGGCGACGCGCCTCGGCTCGTCGCTGATTCGAAAGCAGCGGGAGCGCTATATGTTCGGCATCGGCACCAAGGGCCCTTCGATCTCGGAGGCGGACGTGATCGCCGCCCTCTCCACGGTCAACGACCCGGAGCTGCACCGCGACCTGGTCAGCCTCGGGATGATCCGCGACATCGCGATCGACGGGGGGCGCGTCTCGTTCACCGTCGTCCTCACAACGCCGGCGTGCCCGCTTAAGAACGTGATCCAGCAGGACTGCGAGAACGCCCTCAAGCGCGACATCCCGGCCGTCGAGACGGTGTCCGTCCAGTGGGACGCCCAGGTGCCGCGCGACAGCCGGCTTTCCAGCCGGGTGGCGGTGCCGGTGCGCAACGCGATCGCGGTCGGCAGCGGCAAGGGCGGCGTCGGCAAGAGCACGGTCGCGGTGAACCTGGCCGTGTCGCTGGCCAAGATGGGCGCGACGGTCGGGCTGTTGGACGCGGACGTCTACGGGCCGAACGTGCCGATGATGATGGGCATGCGCAGCGCCCGCCCGGTTTCGAAGGATGGCAAGCACATCGAGCCGATCGAGGCGCACGGCGTGAAGATGATCTCGATCGGCTTCCTGGTCGACGAGCAGACGCCCCTCGTGTGGCGCGGCCCGATGCTCCACGGTGCGCTCCGCCAGTTCCTGGGCGACGTGAACTGGGGCGATCTGGACTACCTGATCATCGACCTCCCGCCGGGCACGGGCGATGTCCAGCTGTCGCTGACGCAGGCGATGCCGCTGACCGGCGCGGTGATCGTCTCGACGCCGCAGGCGGTCAGCCAGCACGATGTCGTGAAGAGCATCGCGATGTTCCAGCTCGAGCAGATCGACGTGCCGGTGCTGGGCGTGATCGAGAACATGAGCGGTTTCGCGGCGCCGGACACCGGACAGGTGTACGATATCTTCGGGTCCGGCGGCGGCCGCGAGGTGGCCGAGCGGATGCACGTCCCGTATCTCGGCGCGATCCCGATCGACATGGCGGTGCGCGTCGGCGGCGACACGGGCGTGCCGATCGTCGTCGGCCACCCGGACTCGCCGGCGGCCAAGGCGATCGCCAAGATCGCGTCCGACCTGGCGGGGCACATCTCCGTCCTCACGCTCTCGCGGCCCAAGGAACGCACCTTCGCGGCCGATCCGGATCTCGCGATCATCGGCTGACAGGAGTGGCCACGATGTCGATCCGACGCTCACTGCGCCCTGCGCTTCGCCCTGGCCTGGTGGTGTTCGGCCTGGCCGTCTGGGCGCTGGCCGTCCGCAAGCTCGCCTTCGCCCATCTCGCGATCGTCCACGACGGCAGCCCCGACGCCGCCGAACCGCGCCCGATCGACGACATCACCTTGGCCCAGGCCTTCTACGCCCGCCTGAACGCCGGCGGCCACGACCACTACGCCTTTCGCGTTTCCGGCGACGAGCCAGGGCGGTTCATCCTGCTCGTGCCGGCCGCCACGTACGACGCGGGCTTCGCCGCCGAGGTGACCCTCAGCGGCCCCGGCCTCCCGCCGGACGGCCGCCCGCTCGCCCCGGCCGGCGACAGCGCGATGACGATCGCCGGCCGCGACTACCGCCTGACGCACGCCCTCAACGTGAACCTGCTGCCCGGCGACCACCGCCTGCGCGTCGAGGCCGCGGACGGCGGCCCCGAGGGCGTCTACTGCCTGTGCGTCGGCGACCGCGAGGCGGGG
>JBDTSC010000073.1:0-12118 GCA_039931375.1 Ardenticatenales bacterium | reverse complement strand
AGCCGGTAGTGGACCCCGCCGTCCCGCCGCTCGGGCTCGGCGCCGATCACGCCCTCGATCGTCACGGTGCCCCGATCGCACATCGACGCGACGTGGGCTGCGTCGAACCGGGGCCGGGCCAGCCAGACGCGCCCGGCCGCCAGCACGGCGACGAGGGTCAACGTCATGACGCGCGGCAGCCAATGGAGGCCGCGATGCCGCGCGGCGATGCGGGGGGTTACGATCGCGGACAACACAGCCAGCAAGAGCACGCCAAGCAGGACCGCCCCGTTGCCAGGCGGCGGCGGAGCGATCGGCGGCCACAGCACGTCGGCGACGGCGATACCGACCAACCATGCGGCGCACAGGCGGGCGAGCAGCATGGTCGCAGCGTACGCGGGAGCGGGTAGCGGCGGAACGGCGGAGCGGACAGCGCGGCGACGGGCGGGCGACAAGGGGGCGACGGACGACGGGCGGGCGGGCGGCGGGCGGCGGGCGGGCGGGCGACGGACGGCCGGATGCTGGCGACGCGGACCGGGCCTACCGGATATGCACGTTTCCTAGACGGATGAGCCCTGGCGCCACCTCGTCCGCGCGGCCGGCGGTGCGCGCGAGGCGCTCGGCGGTCAGCGGGTGGTAGAGCGCGGCCACCAGCGTGTAGTCGCCGGTGCCGAGATCGGCGGGCAGCGCCAGCGTGTGGCGGTCCAGGATGATCTCCCCGGGCAGCCAGCCCGTCGTCGGGCGGGCGCCGTCGGCCGGTTCGGCATCGTGCTGGGCGACGGGGCGGCCGTCCGGTCCGAGCAGCTGGACGGTCACCTTGTACGGCGTGCCGGACGGGCTGCGCGCCCGCCAGGCGAGCTTCACCGTCAGCGCGGCGCCGGCCGTCGCGCTGATCGGGGCCGCCGCGCCCAGAAGCGTCCCGACGTCGCCAAGCTCGGCGCCGATCTCAATCGGCAAGGGCGGATCGAGCTCGAACACGGCGCCGGACACATCGCTCGGGGTCACCTCGACCGTGCCGAGATCGACCTCCGCCGCGGCGGAACCCTCGCCCCACGCCGCCGCGACGGTGTAGCGGCCGCCGGCCGCGTTCGCGTACACCGGGATCCGGACGGTCCGCACGACGAACAGCCCGGCCGGCCACGCCGAAGGCGGCGGCGCCGGCTCGGCCGCAAGGGGCAGCGCGACGTCCGCGGCGATCGCGCCGTTCGCGCGGTCGCGAAGGGTCAGCGAGATCGGGGGCGGCGGGCCGGCGCGATGCAGCCGAAACGCGAGCGTGAGCGGCCAGACCGTGCCAGCGGCGACGGGCGACGTCGGCACAGCGCCGGCGCCGACGAGGGCGATCGCGTCGCTGGTGGCGGATCGTGTCGGCGGCGCCGCCACGTCGGCCGTGCGCCCGGTGGTGCGCGCGAACATCCGGGCGGCGCCGCGGTCGGACGAGGACGTCGAACCCGTCACGTGGATCGCCGAGCCGACGGTGACCGCGGCGCCGATCGGCGCGCCGGCCGCGTCGGACACGCCGAGAGCGGTCGGGCGCCCGTCAGCCCGCCGGTACAGGCCGAGCAGCAGGCGGTAGTCGCCGGGCGGCACGCCGGGCGGCAGCCGCACCTCGATCGACTGCGCGGTAAACTCGTCCGCCGCCCAGCGATCCGTCGGGCGCGTGCCCGAGGCGGTGAGGAGCGCGTCGATCGGCGCGATCGGCTCGTTGCCGGCCGCGTCGACGAGGCGGACGGTCAGCGAGAGGGGATCGGCGATCGCGCCGTCGGCCCGCCAGATCGACGTCAGGTGGAACGCCTCGCCCGCCGCGACGGTCGTGTGGTCGGGCGCGGCCTGGACGAGGGACGGGCCATCCTCGAAGCGCGCGGCGATCGGCACGGCGTGCTCGCGCGGCAGGTAGAGGCGATAGTGCTGCACGTCGCCGCGCTCGACGCCGCCGACGTCGCGCCAGCCGTCCGCCAGCCAGGCTTGGAAGGCGGCGCGATCGGCGCCCCGCAGGTAGCTCAGGTGGCTGTACGGGCTGCCCGTCTCCAGGACAACCAGGGCCGGCGGCCTGCCGCTGCGCGCGATGTCGTCCGCGATGCGGCCCCACGTGATCTGGCCGCTCGACACGGCGCCGGTGGACAGGGAGGCGGCGGCGTACGTCGTCGGGCGGCCGGCGTAGAAGTTCAGCTCCGAATAGTCGGAAAGCACGACATCGTCCGGTCCGGTCAGGGCATCGATCACATCGGCCAGGCGGGTCGTTCCGTCCTCCGCGCGGGCGGTGATGTAGTCGCGGTCGTAGAGATACCAGTTCGCCGCGAGGCCGACGGCAAGGCAGGCGGCCAGGGCGGTCAGCAGCCCGGTCTCGGCGGCGCGGCGGGCGGCCGCATGGAGGCGCACCAGCGCGAGCGAGGCCAGGACGGCCAGCGCCGGCGCCAGGTAGACCAGATGGCGCGGATAGCGGTCGCGGGCCAGCGCGAAGAATGCGAGCGCGGACACCAGCTGCCACGCGAACAGGCCGGCCTCGCGGCCCGGCCGCCGCCAGGCGTCCCACGCGACCGCCAGCGCCAGCGCCAGCGCCAGCGCCCGCCCGGCATCGCGCACGTAGAGCGACCAGAGCCCGAAGCCTTCGGCCACCACCTGCACCATCGGCTTGGACGCGCCCTGGCGCAGATGGTGGCCGATCGTGGCCGCCAGCATCCGGTCGATCCCGCCGCTGTACAGGCCGATCGCAACGAGGCCGGCCGCGGTGACGGCGATCGTCGCCAGCAAGGCGGCCAGGACATCGCGTGCCACGGCGCCGGCCGGCCGGTGGCGGCGGCGGCCGTCGACGATCAGCCACAGCAGCAGCCCGCCGAGCGGCCACGGTCCGAAGAGCTTGGCCAGCGTGGCCACGCCGAACAGCGCGCCGCTCACGGCCAGCCACGCGCGCGACGGCGGGCCCTCGCGCCCCGGACGCGGGATCGCGCCGCGCGCGAACGCGGCGACGGCCAGCGCCTGGGCGGCCAGCATGAACGGCTCGGGGCGGAAGATCCGGCCGACGGCGTACACATCCGGTTGCAGCAGGCACAGCACGAGCGCGATCGCCGCGACCGCCGAGCCGAAGAGGCGGCGCGCGGTCGCCCACGTGACGCCCGCCGCGGTCAGCGTGAGCCCGACGGCCAGCAGGCGGGCGGCCAGGTAGCTCGGCCCGAAGTGGCGCATGAGCCAGCCGCCGGGGAGCAGGAACACCGGCAGCTGCGGTGTCAGGAAGTCGCGGTACGGCCGCTCGCCGAGCGCGATCCGCCAGGCGGCGTACAGATAGCTGCCTTCGTCGTCGTTGATCAGCCAGGCCGTGAGGTGCCGGCAGTAGAACGCGCCGAGCCACACCGCGGCGACGGCGGCCGCGATGTCCCAGCCGTGCGCGCGGACGACGCCGCGCCAGCGACGGTCGCGATCGGCCGTCCAGAGGCGGCCGATGCGTCCGCGCAATTGCGGCACGGCGTCTTCCCGGGCTGGACCCGCGGTGCCGCCCGAGGATCCAGCCGACGCGCTGGGCGGCACCAGGCGGCCGGGCGACCGCGCCGTCAGCGGGCCGGCACGTCGGGCAGCACGCGACGCGCGAGCGTGAGCCGGGTCGACGCCACCACGTGCTGCCCATCCGGCGCCACCGCCACCGTCAGCGCCGACTTCGGTCCGTCGGACGCGGTGATCCAGTCGATGCCGCGGTTGATCGACCACGAAACGCCCCGGTTCGAGGCGGCGGTTATGATGCCGATCTGCAATTCCGGCAGCACCACAACATCGACGTCGTAGACGGTTTGGCCGCCGAGAATGTTGGACGAGGGCCACGTCGCCCCACCGTCCAACGACCGCAGGATCCCGCCGCTCGTGGCGACGAACACGCGCACGGGCTCGGCCGTGCTGGCCGACAGCGGGGCGATGCCGTAGATCGCGCGATCGAGGAAGGCGTCCACGTCGACCAGCGACCACGTCGCCCCGCCGTCCGTCGATTGGATGAGGCCGCGGCGCTGCGGGCGCGTCTTGCCGACATCGGCTGTGCCGGCCCAGATCGTGTGGTCCTCGGCGTAGCGGGGCGAGAAGGCGGCCGCGCTCCAGATGAAGCGGTCGCGCGCCTCCGTCGCATTCCAGGTGGCGCCGCCGTCCGTGGAGAGCCACCCGTCGACGAGGAGCGTGTGGTCATCGGCGAAGGCGGGAGAGACGGCCAGCGTGACGGCGGGCGCCGGGCCGGCCGTGCGCTGCCAGGCGGCGCCGCCGTCGCGGCTCACCCAGACGCCGCTGGCGGTGGCCGCGAACACCGTTCGGTCCGACTGGAAGGCGGGGGAGACGACGAGCGCGGCGATCCGCTGGCCCTCACCGCGCGGCAGCGCGCCGTCCACACGGGACCATGCGGCGCCGCCATCGGTGGAGCGGAAGAGGCCGGCGGCCTCGGTGCCGGCCAGGAGGTTGGTTCCGTCGCCCGTGAACGTCACGCACGTCGGCCCGCCGTTGGGCAGGGCGTCGTAGGGGCGCTGCCACGTGCCGCCGTCGTCCGTGGAGCGCCAGACGCCGCTGCCGTCCGTCGATAGGTACATCTCGCGCTGCACCGGGACGGTGGGGACGGCGATGTAGGTGGGGGTCGGGGACGGCTGGCCGGGCACCGGCGTCGGCGGCACGAGCGGGGCCTTGAAGACCTGCGGCAGCCAAAGATGGTGGATCATGGACGGGTCCTGGCGGGGCGGGATCCGGTCTTTGTTCGGCAGCGGGACGAACGCCCGCGCGAACACGCCGCGCGTGCCGACGATGCCCGGATCATCCGCGGCGATCGTGCGCCAGGTGCTGCCGCCGTCGCTCGACATCGCCCCGACGATGCCGTCCCCTTGGCCGGTCACGAGGAGGAGCGGGTCGGACGGGAAGCCGGGCGAGACGGACAGGTGGTGCACGGAGCGCAACGCGGCCGGGAGCGATATGGGCCGCCATGTCGCGGCATCGTCTTCGCTCCGCCACGCGCCGGACTCGTTGAAGGCGAACATGGTGTGGATCACCGGATCGCCCTTGCGCTCGAGGTCATCGCCCCACTCCGCCGGCAGGACGATCCCTTGATCGCGCGGCGACCCGGCGTCCGGCCCGAAGCGCGGGCCCGCCTCCGGCCCGGCGCGCAGCTCCCAACTGCGCCCCGAGTCCATCGTGCGGTAGATGCCGCGGTCCGTGCCGAGGAACGCGGTCTCATCGAACGCCGTGACGGGCGAGTAAGCGAACGCGGCGGTCTTGTGCTTTTGTTCGAGGTCGAGGACGACCTGCGACCACGTGTTGCCCGCGTCTTCCGTCTTGAACAGCTGGCCGTCGTTCAGCGTGATCGCGTACGCCTCGGGCTCGTGCAGGTAGTCGGGCGACATCGCCAGGAAGCGCACCGCCTGGCCGTCCGCGCCGATCGTGACGGGCGCCCAGTCGATGCCGTCGTTCGAGCTGCGATACCCGCGCCCGTCGCGGCTGGCCATGAAGTAGCGCCCTTCGGGGCCGGCGATCACGTTGCCTGCGTCCTCGACGCCGCTGCGCGCGCCGCGCCAATCCGTGGCGTCGATGCTGACGAACGCGTCGTTGCCGGCGGCGACCAGATGCTGCATGCCGCCGAGCGCCGGCAGGTCGATCGGGCTCATCGCGAGGTCGTACACCGGGCCGCCGCCCAGCGACGCCTCCGCCCACACCGTCGCCGTCGGGGTGCGGGTGGGCGTGGCGGTGCGCGTGGCGGTCGGGGTGTTCGTGGGGGTGCGGGTGAGGGTGGGCGTCCGGGTGGGCGTCGGCGTGCGCGTTACGGTCGCCGTGCGCGTGCGGGTGGCGGTGGCCTGCGGGCGCTGCTGGGCGCGGGCGGGCGGCGCGGCGACAGAGGCGAAGGCAGTGGCGATGGCGGACGCAAGGGCCAGCGCGGCGGTGGTGCGAAGGTGCGTGCGCATGTGGTCACTCCCCATGGGTGTCGTGGCTCAGCCGCGGGCCGGCCGCCGCGGATGGCGATTCGCCGGCGCCATCCAGCACGCGGCGGACGGTGTAGATCGGCTTGTCCTGCGCCTCGTGGTACGAACGGACGACGAGCTCCCCGAGGAAACCCATCGACAGGAAGTGCACCCCGAGGATCACGAGCAGGACGGCCAGCAGCAGCAGCGGTCGCTCGCCGATATCCTGGCCGTAGAAGAGCTTGACGACGGTCAGGTAGAGCCCCAGCAGCACGCCCAGCGCGCTGGAGAGGATGCCGATCCCGCCGAAGATGTGGATCGGCCGTGTGCCGAAGTTGCGCAGAAAATACAGCGTCAGCAGGTCGAGCAGCACGCGCGGCGCACGCATGATCCCGAGGCCGTACTTGGACGTGCCGAACGCACGCGGGTTGTCGCGCACCGGCACCTGGCCGATCGTGACGCCATACCAGCTGGCGGCGGCCGGGATGAAGCGGTGCAGGTTGCCGTACAGCTTGATGTTCTTGATCACCTCGGACCGGTACGCCTTGAGCGAGCAGCCCGTGTCCTTGAGCCGAACGCCGGTCAGGACGCCCATCACCCAGTTGCCGAACTTGCTCGGGATCCGGCGCAGCAGCAACGGTTCCTTGCGATCCTGCCGCCAGCCGCTGACGACGTCGTAGCCGCCTCGCTCCATCTCGGCGATCACGGCGCCGATGTCGTCCGGGTCGTTCTGCAGGTCCGCGTCCATCGTGACGATGATCGCGCCGCGCGCGGCGTCGAACCCGGCCATGAAGGCGGGGGTCTGGCCGAAGTTGCGGCGGAACTGGATGACGACAAAGCGCGGATCCGCGGCGTGGACGCGCGCGAGGGCCTCGAACGAGCCGTCCGTCGACCCGTCGTCGACGATGATCACCTCCCACGTCCGGCCCAGGCGGTCGAGAGCGGCGGTGAGTCGGTCCGCCAGCATCGGGATCGTCTCGACCTCGTTGTAGAGGGGGATCACGACGGAGATCGCCGGGTTCTGGCCATCGTCGGACAGCCGAACCGGCGCTTCGCGGACGGGCGCGGAGATCATGGGTTGTCATCCTGTCGTGCCGCGGACGGCGTCGCGCCGGCGGGAGCTCCGTCGCGCGCCATCGCCTGCTGCCACGCGACCTGCGCGCGGAGGCCGTCCTGCACGCCGACCGTCGGCGCCCAGCCGAACGCGACGCGGGCCTTGGTGGTATCGGCGAGGGCGTGCGCCTGCTCGCCGGCGCGGGCGGGGCCGAACTCGATCCGCGCCGGCCGTCCGATGATCGCCTCGATCGCGTGGATCGCGTCCAGCGCCGAGATCGTCTCGCCGCCGCCGATGTTGTACACCTCGCCCGTCGGTCCGTGGTCGACGGCGGCGACCGTGGCGGCGACGCAGTCGCTGACGTACGTGTTGCCGCGCGACTGCGTGCCGTCGCCGAGGACGGTGATCGCCTGGTCGCGCAGGATGCGGTCGATGAAGATGTGATACCCCATGTCCGGCCGCTGGCGCGGGCCGTAGATCGAGAAGTAGCGCAGGATCGTCATCGGCAGGCCGAAGTTGCGGTGGTAGGTCTGGATCAGGTGCTCCGCCGCCAGCTTGGTGACGCCGTACGGCGAGTCGGGCGCCGGAGTGCGGTCCTCCCCGCCCGAGGACGCGCGGCCATAGATGGACGACGTCGACGCGTGGACCAGGTGCGGCACGCCGACGTCCGTGATCGCCTCGATGAGGCGCTGCGTGGCCAGGACGTTGCACGTGAGGTAGCTCTCGAACGACGACCACGAGCGCACGAGCCCGCCCATCGCCGCTTCATGGACCACGGCGTCCACGCCCTCGAGCATCGGGCGGAGATCGGCGGTCCGCAGGTCCGCCTCAAGGAGGGTGAACGCGTGGTTGCCCATCGCACCGGCCAGGTTCCGCTCTTTGACGGCGCGCGGATAGTAATCCGTGAAGCAGTCGAGGCCCACCACCGTCCGGCCGTCCGCGAGCAAGCGGTCGACGAGGTGGCTGCCGATGAAGCCGGCGGCGCCGGTGACCAGGATTCGCCGCGGACCGGCGGTGGCTGAGGCGGGCATTGACCCTCGAGACGAGCGGGGCGAGGGCACCATTCTAACCGCAGCGCGTCCGGCCGGCCAGAGGCCGCGCGGTTCGCACGTCGATTCTTGGCGTCCTGAACGCGGCCGCGCCATCCTTGTGGGCTTGTCTGCACGAAATCCGCCGCCCCCGCCGCATGGCCGGGCGCGGCGACGGGAGGATCGCAATGCTACCCATTCTTGCCGTCACCGGCGGCGCCTACGACCAGGGCCTCACCCACGGGCGCGCGCTGCGCGACGCCATCGACCACAACTTGGACGTCTACTTCCGCCGCTTCCGCGACGAGGGCCAGATGTCCCGTGCCCGCGTCCTCGAACGCGCGGGCCATCTCTGGGAACGGCTGGCGGATGAGACGCCCGAGTACGCGGCCGGCGTGCGCGGGATCGCCGCGGGCGCCGGGCAGGACGTCCTGGCGGTAGCGGCGCTGAACGCGCGCTACGAGCTGCTGTACGCCCAGTTCACCCTGATGGCGCTCCATGCGGAGTCCGCGGTCGACGGCTGCACGTCGTTCGCCCTGATGCCGGCGGCCACGGCGGACGGCCACACGCTGCTCGGCCAGAACTGGGACTGGATCCCGGACGTCAAGGGCGCCGTGATCGTCGAGCGCCAGCCGGACGGCTTTGGCCGGGCGGCCTTCACGGAGGCCGGCGTGTTCGGCGGCAAGATCGGCCTCAACAGCCACGGCCTCGGCCTGGCGATCAACGGCCTGACCAGCCAGGACGACGACTGGTCGCGGCCGGCGGATCTGTTCCACGTGCGCTGCTGGCAGATCCTGGGCGAGCGCGACGTGGACGCGGCCGTCGCGCGCATCACCCGCGGGCCGCGCGCCTGCAGCGGCAACTTCGTCATCGCCCAGGCCGGCCGCGGTGCCGTCGATGTCGAGGCGTCGCCGATGACGACGTGCCGGATCGCCCCCGACGCCGGGGGCCGGCTGGTGCACAGCAACCACTTCTTCGACCCCGAGGGCGCCGGAATCGCCGAGACGCCGAACGTGAAGCGGTTCGCGTCCGTCAACCGCCTGACGTGCCTGCAAGCGAGCCTCGCCGCCCGCGAGCGCGTGAGCGTGGACGATGTGCAGACGCTGCTGCGCGACCACACGGGCTACCCGTACTCCGTCTGTCGCCACCCGGACCCCGCCGACGCCTCCGGCGGCGACTACCGCACCGTGACATCGGTGATCATGGACTTGGACGCGCATGCGATGTGGGTCACGGACGGCCCGCCGTGCGAGGCGCCCTATCAACGCGTCCGGCTCGGCGAAGAGGCGATCGGCGACCGCGCCGCGGAGGAACGAGCGAGCACCGGGTCGTGAGACGGCCGACGTACGTGTTTCCGGCGTCCTTTGTAGCGCTCCAATACCGCAACTATCGCCTGCTCTGGATCGGCCAGCTCGTGTCGATCGCCGGCAACCTGATGCAGAGCGCGGCCGTGCTGTGGCACATCAAGCGCTTCTATCCGGCGCTGCCGGGCGGCGCGCTCGACCCGCGCGCCGCGATCGCCCTTGGCTTGGTGGGGCTGGTGCGGATCGGGCCGATCATCGTCTTCTCGCTGGTCGGCGGCGTAGTGGCCGACTCGCTCGACCGGCGGCGGCTGTTGGTGATCACGCAGTCCATCATGGGCCTCGCGGCCGTTGCCCTGGCGGTCGCGACGTTCAACGACATGCGCGTGATCTGGCCGATCTACGTCCTCACCGCCATCGGCGCCGCCGCCGCCGCGTTCGACAACCCGGCGCGCAACGCGCTCGTGCCGAGCCTCGTGCCGCCCGAGCACATGGCATCCGCGGTCAGCCTGAACACGATGATGTTCCAGCTATCCGCCGTCGCCGGACCGGCGCTCGGCGGATTCGTGATCGCCTATCTGGGCCTCGGATGGGTCTACGCGATCAACGCGATCTCGTTCGCGGCCGTGATCATCGCCGTGACGCGGATGCGCGATCTGCCGGCCGGCGCCGGCGCCCAAGGCGGGTCGATCAGCCTTGGCGCGGCGTGGGAGGGTCTGCAGTTCGTCTTCAAGGCGCCGCTGATCCGGGGCTCGATGCTGATGGACTTCTTCGCGACGTTCTTCGCTTCGGCCACCGCCCTCCTGCCGATCTTCGCCGAGGACGTGCTGCACGTCGGCGTGCGCGGCTACGGCCTGCTGCAGGCGGCGCCGGCGGCGGGGGCGTTCCTGGCCGCGGCGGTCATGGTGCCGGCGATCCGCCGCATGCGCCGGCGCGGTTGGGTGATGCTGGGCTCCGTCTTCGTCTACGGCGCGGCGACGGTGGCGTTCGGCCTGTCGCGCAGCTTCTGGCTGACGTTCGCATGTCTCGTGGTATACGGCGCGTCCGACATGGTCTCGACGGTCATCCGCAACGTGATCCGCCAGCTGGCCACCCCCGACCGCCTGCGCGGCCGGATGACCAGCGTCAACATGCTCTTCTTCATGGGCGGCCCGCAGCTCGGCGAGATGGAGGCCGGCGTCGTCGCGAGCATCTGGGGCGCCGCGGCGTCCGTGATCAGCGGCGGCATCGCCTGCCTGCTGGCCACGGGTTGGGTGGCGTGGTCGACGCCGGAGCTGCGGGCGTACGAACGGGAGGCGGAGGAGCTCGTGGGTCGGGTGTGATCCCGTCGCCTACCCCCGCCCCGCCATCCCCCAAACGTCGTCCAACATCGACTCCGTCAACTTGCCCGTGAACGTGTTCTGCTGGCTCGGGTGGTAGCAGCCGATCAGCCGCACCGCCCCCAGATCGACGTCCGCGGCGTGGCCGAAGGCGGGCGCGGGCCGCGGGATGCGCCAGCCGGCGTCCGCGTCCAGGCCGCGGCCGACGTCGAGGACCTTCTGCCACGCGAACGCCCCGAGCGCGACGACGACGCGAACGTCGGGCAGCAGCGCCAGCTCGCGCACCAGGAACGGTCGGCAGGCGGCCCACTCGTCCGGCGTCGGCTTGTTGGCGGGCGGGGCGCAGCGGACGGCGGCCGTGATCCAGGCGCCGTGCAGCTTCAGGCCGTCGTCGCGCGATACGGCGTGCGGCTGCGAGGCGAGGCCGGCGCGGTGGAGGGAGCGGTAGAGCCATTGGCCCGACCCGTCGCCCGTGAACACGCGCCCCGTCCGGTTCGACCCGTGCGCGCCGGGCGCGAGGCCGACGATGAGCAACCGCGCCGCCGGATCGCCGAAACCAGGCACCGGGCGGCCCCAGTACTCCTGGTCCGCGTACGCGGCGCGCTTCGTGGCGGCGACGTGCTCGCGCCAGGCGACGAGGCGGGGGCAGGCGCGGCAGGCGGTGACGTCGGATTCGAGGATGGCGAGGGAGTCGTTCATCTGTCCGACGTCGTTTCCATCACCACCCCCACCCCTCCAACGCGCCCAGAAACCCGTGCGCCGTCATGTCCAATTGCAACGGCGTCACGGACACCCACCCCGCCGCCAGTGCCCCGACGTCCGTCCCGTCCTCGGGCACACCGGTCGGGGCGTCGCCGCCGATCCAGTGGTACGGCCGGCCGCGCGGATCGGCGCGGGTGATCAGGGCGTCGCGGTAGACGCGCAGGCCCTGGCGGGTGATCGCGATGCCTTGGATGTCGTCGGCCGGCAGCCCCGGCACGTTGACGTTCAGGAGCGTCTTGGGCGGCAGCCCGTGCGTCAGCACGCGCTCGGCGATCCGCGCGGCGATGGCGGCCGCCGGCCCGAAGTCGATCGCCGTGCCGGGCGGCGCGTCGCTGCCGGCCTCGACGCCGGGCGCATCGAGCGAGACGGCGATGCCGGGCACGTCGGCGACCGCAGCCTCCATCGCGGCCGTCACCGTGCCCGAGTACGTGACGTCGTGCCCGACGTTGACCGTGGGGTTGATGCCGCTGACGACGAGGTCGATCGGGGCGTCGACGAGGCCGAGGAGCGCGAGGGCGACGCAGTCCGACGGGGCGCCCGACGTCGCGAGGGCGGTCGTTCCATCGGCCAGCCGCACTTCCGTCGAGCGGAGCGGCTTGTGCAGCGTCTTCACGTGCCCGGATGCGGACCAGTTGCGGTCGGGGGCGACGATCGTGACGCGGCCGAGGGGGCGCAGCGCTTGGGCCAGGGCGAGCAGGCCGGGGGCGGTGACGCCGTCGTCGTTGGTGACGAGGATGTGGGGGATGGGCATGGCGGGGACGATAGCATAGGG
>JBDTSC010000072.1:0-12123 GCA_039931375.1 Ardenticatenales bacterium | reverse complement strand
ACGAACACGGCGACGCCGACGGTCACGCGCACCGCGACCGCGTCGCGGACGCCGACGCCGACGCCGGTGCCGGCCAACATCAGCGGGATCGTGTGGAACGACCTGGACGGTGACGGCTTGATCGATCCGGGCGAGCCGGGGCTGCCGGGCGTGAAGGTCACGCTGTCGAACGGCGCGGTCGCGTTCACGAATGCGGGCGGGGCCTACGTCTTCACGAACCTGCTACCGGGCGGGTACTTCGTGACCGAGACGGACCTGGCGGGCTACGCCTCGACGACGCCGAACGTCGTGGGGATCACGCTGGTCGCCGGCGGTGCGGGCATCGCCAACTTCGGGGACCAGCTGGGAACGCCGACCGGCGGGATCGTCCGGGGCGTCGTGTGGGAGGACCTGAACGAGAACATGGTGCGCGATCCGGGCGAGGGTCCGTTGGTGGGGGTCATCGTGCGCCTGTCGAACGGGGCGACGGCGGTGACGGACAGCAACGGCGAGTTCGTGTTCACGGACGTCCCGCCCGGCAGCTACACGATCGTCGAGACGGACCCGAACGGCTACATCTCCACGACGTCGAACATCTTCGCGATCGTCGTGACGGTCGGTTCGGATCAGACGCTCGAGTTCGGCGACGTGGCGCTGGACGGCACATCGCGGGTCAAGGTCTTCTACGATCCGGCCGATCCGAACGACATCTACGTGAACCAGCGGGGCAGCGGCAACCTGCCGACGATCCGGCTGTACGGCCAGACGACGGTCTGCAACAGCATCGTGAGCGGCCAGGGCAACCGGCGGGCGTCGGCCGGGTCGAACGACGTCGTCGACCCGTTCACCGGCCGCGTGCCGGAGGACCCGCCGTACACGGACTCCGAGGGGCCGTTCAACCCGCTGTCGGGCGAGGCGCCGGAGCAGGACTTCGTCACCTGGGATCCGGCGTGGATCTCGGAGCGGCTGAACGACCCGGCGGCGCTGGCCGGCTGGGGCTGCGCGACGGGCGCGGACGAGGTGAGCGCGAACTCGAACATCCGCGCCGGCGGCGTGAACGGCTCGGAGAAGGTGTGGCTGCGGCACTGGTACGAGCCGACCCACCTGGACAAGGACCTGAACGCCGACGACTGCCTGACGAACCGCACGCAGCCGGACGACGGCCGACCCGACGCGCCGGTGAACCCGGCCTCGACGTCGATCGACGAGTGGTACCCGGCGATCATGACCGAGATGACGTACATGGTCCTCGAGAACGACGTGCCCAAGCCGAACCCGGCCCCGAGCCAGCTGCAGTCGTCGGCGCCGCGGCCGGCGTGCGCGCCGGCGGGCCAGTCGCGGATCGTGTTCCCGGTTGGCATCGCGACGGCGGAGGCGAACCCGGCGGGTCCCGCGGTGGGCTACGGCCTGACGAGCCTGGACGCGGACTTCGACGGCTCGATCGACATGGTCAACGTCGCCAGCGAGGCCACGTTGGCCGCGGATCTGGGCGTGACGTTGGACTTCGACGGCGACGGCGTTGTCGATGCGATCAACACGGACGGCGTGGCGCTGTCGTGCGACGAGATGGTCGTGCTGCACACGGACTCAGCGACGATCGGTCGCAACGCGCCGATCCAGTTCCTGGACCACTACGTGACGGTGCAGTCGGTGTCGAGCAACTCGGCCAGCCTGCGGATCTGGTACACGGGCGACGTCGTGCCGCGGCTGGTGGCGACGGTGTCGGTCGGCGTCGGCGGCGTGGCGCTGGCGGGCGATGTCGGGCCGGCGCAGGTGCTGGCGGCGGGCGGCAGCAACCTGGGGGTCGTGCCGATCGGGCCGTGGTTCGTGGCGGTGCACGGCGTGGACACGGCCGACGGCACGGCGACGGTGAGCGTCGGGCGGGCGCTGGGCTCGCCGTGCGCGAGCATGGAGTCGACGCCGAACGTCGCGAACCGCAGCGCGGGCGGCCCGTGGTTCCTGAAGCGCTTCTACGTGGACGGGCACGAGTACAACGTCGTGGCGATCATGACGTGCGGCACGGACAGCCTGCAGTACATCACGCTGCGGGCGCCGGTGCCCAAGGTGGCCGTGACGATCGAGCAGCACTCGGTGCGGCTGCAGGCGTACGGGCCGAACCGGGCGCTGCCGCTGCCGCCGCCGTTCAACTACGAGCACACCGTGCTGGAGGACATCGTCGCGGTCGCGGCGCTGGCGGACTGCCCGGCGCCGACGGTGGCCAACCCGGTGAACCGGCCGACGATCCTGTACATGGGCGGGCCGATCGGCCCGGTGCCGCCGGTGCTGGGCGCCGGGGACGGCGGGACGTACGTGGGGCGCGACCCGGCGCACCCGGTCGGGCCGTACAACCTGGGCAGCGGGGCGGGCTTCCGCTCGAGCCACTGGCTGTACACGCAGGAAGACACGAACCCGGCGTTCGTCGGGCAGCTGGCGGAGAAGTACGGCGCGCGGCGCTACGACGAGGCGTGCGCGCCGGACCCGGCGGTGCCGGACGCGTTCTTCTACAACGAGCGGATCTTCATCCAGCCGTGGCACTTCACGGAGTTCGCGCTGCCGGACCAGACGCTGGCGGGCGGCGGCGCGGCGACGTGCGATCCGGACAACTACTACGTGACCAGCGGGTTCATCAACCCGACCGCGCGCTGGCGGCAGTGGACGATGCCGGACGGCCCGGTGCCGGCCAAGGTGCCGCCGACGCCGCCGGACCTGACGACGGACGCGACGGGATTCGATGCGGCCACGGGCCAGTACGGCGCGCCGCGGCGGGTGAGCTTCGAGTTCGACCCGGACAGCGCGAACAAGCTGTTCACCGGCGCGAGCGGCGTGCGGATCTACGGCGGGCTGCCGGTCTGCACGGCGGACCTGGTGTGCGACGGGGCGGCGTCGCGCGCGGCGCTGCTGGGGACGGCGGGCGACGTGCGGGTGACGACGGACATCGCCGGCTACCCGGTCGAGGTGCCGCCGTACACGGATCCGTACGCGGTGTTCAACCCGCAGGCGCCCGACGCGCCGCGGGCGGACTCGCTGACGTTCAACCCGGCGTACCTGGATGAGTTCCGCAACTTCGGCGAGCCGTTGGTGGAGCTGTACCGCGGGATCTCGAACAACGGCCAGAACGCGCGCCAGAAGGTGTATCAGCGCAGCTGGTACCAGCCGGACTACATCACGAAGATCCGGCAGACGCAGAACTGCGACACGGATCTGTCGTTCCAGGCGGTGATGCAGGAGTACACGTACCTGATGATGGACACGACGGACACGCCCGTTGCGGTGCCCGTCGGGTCGAGCCGGCTGGCGCTGCCGATGGGCACGCAGGCGGACCAGCTGCCCAAGCCGATCCCCGGCGGGATCATCCCGGCCGGCGGAACGTTCGGCTACGGCCTGACGACGTTCGACGCGAACTTCGACGGCACGCCGGATCCGATGACGATCGAGTCGGAGGCGTCGGTCAACGCGTACTTCGACGCGACGTGGCAGTCGAACCGGCCGATGATCCCCGGCTTCCCGCCGCCGCCGCTGGCCGGTCCGATCGTGGACTTCGACGGCGACGGCGTGATCGACGATCTGGACGCGGACTGCATCTCGCTGAACGGCAACGAGATGGCGGTGTTCACGGTGCCCAGCGTGACGCTGGACCGCAACCTCAACACGCCCGATGTGACGGACAGCGTGATGGCGTTCGACCACATGGCGGTGCTGGAGAACGTGACGCCGGGGTCCAAGGCGCAGTTCCGGTTCTACTTCACGGGCGGGACGATCGGGAGCGCGCGGCCGGAAGCGGTGCGCGGCGTGCAGACGGTGCCGATCGGGTCGGTGGTGGTGGTGGACCGGTTCCAGAGCCGGGTGCGGATCGTGCCGCCGGGGTCGAACAACCTGGGGCTGGTGGACGGGGCGTGGTTCCTGTTCCTGGAGGACGTGGCGCCGGACGGGGAGTCGGTGACGGTGACGGTGGGCCGGGCGCTGGGGGCGAGCCACTCGGCGATCGACAACGGCGCGGGCGGGCACGACCTGTTCCCGGGCGACCCGTGGTACCTGAAGCGGTTCTACGTGGACGGGCACGAGTACAACGTCGTGGCGCTGATGACGCGGCCGCTGCCGGGCACGGACCCGCGGGACCCGGCGACGTGCAACGAGGGCTTCGCGTTCATCACAATCCGCACGCCGGTGCCCAAGGGCAACTACTTCAACCCGCAGGACTCGCTGTTCCAGCAGGGCTACTTCCTGGGCGGCCAGCCACCGCAGATCTCGGTGATGCCGCCGTTCAACGTGGATCACACGATCGCGGTGGACGTGACGCGCCTCCCGGCGGCGGACTTCCAGAACGTGGACACGTTTGGCCCATGCGTGGGCGATTTGGCGGCGGCGGGGCCGCTGGCGGTGCTGATCCGCAGCGAGGCGGACGAGCCGCGGTTCGGGACGGAGCTGCGGGAGACGTACAACGACGGCACGGTGGATGGCGCCGGGGCGCGGGCGCGCTACGCGTGGGAGACGCATCAGACGCTGATCACGCCGGGCCGGTACACGGAGCTGGTCATGCCGCCGGGCCAGGAGTACCTGCTGACGCTGAACTGGCGCTCGGCCGAGAACGAGCTGCTGTTCTACGGCTGCACGCGCACGGCGCCCGGACCGTTCACGGTGATCGATCCGCCGCCGATCACGGGCCAGGACATCTCGGACGCGGCGGACTGCTGGCGGCAGGGGCTCATCCCGCCGCCGATGGCCTGGCCACCGGCGTACGTGGGTGCGCCGTTGGTGGGCGACCCGAACGCGCTGCCGCTGGTCGGCATCGGCGCGCCGGCGGGCGAAGCGCCGCCCGAAGCCGTGCTGCCGGCCGAACCCGCGCGGCGGCGCGAGCAGGGCGACGGGGACGACGGGGGAGACGGGGACTCGTAGCCAACCGCGGGCCGCAGGCGGCCGGTCGATTCGATCGGCCGCCTGCGGTTCGGACGAGCCGAGGCGCCCCGCGCGCAGATCGTCGCGCGCGGGGCGCCTTCTTGTTCGGGCGGGACGTCGAGCGCGGCCGCCGCGACCGTTAATGCAATGTTTACAGTAACGAACACGACCGTCCTGCGTCCTACTCGCCGAGAGGTGGAGCGTCCGACCGAGCGGGGGAACCGGCTCGACGGATGAACGGCCGACGGCGCTTGGCGCCCGGGGCCGTTTGCCACGCGTCGCGGCGACGAGTACGATCGGCGACCTGTCGATCGCCATCGTCGCACCGGCGCGGATCCCTTCCATCCGTTCGCTAGTCCGTTACAGCTGCACAAGCCCGCCCCCCCCCACACACGGGGCATGCCTGCAAGCGCTCTCGTCGAGGAGTCGAGGATGTCTTGTCATCGCCCTGTTCCGTCCCCCAGGAACGCGCATGCGCCTGTCGCCGCCGACCCGATCGCGCGGACGGCCCAGTCGCTGGTCGCGATCCTCGTCGTCCTGGCGTCCATGACGTTCGGACTCCGTGCGGGCATCGTCCATGCCAGCCCGAGCGCTGCGCCTGCCGCCGCGCCGGCCGCCGCGCCCCCACAGGCTCCCCTGGCCCAAACGACCAGCCTGCCGACGCTGCGCCTGTACGGCAATACCGCGACGTGCACGAACTGCAACAACCCGGGCGGCAACGGCGGCGCGTCCGCCGGTGACGCGGCCGTCGTCGATCCGAACACGGGCAACGTGCCCGAGGACCGGCCGTACACCGACCCGCGCGGGCCGTTCAGCCCGCTTTCGGCTCAGGCGCCCCGCTTTGACTACGTCACGTGGGACCCGGCCTGGATTTCCGAGCGGCTGGACGAGCCCGGCCTGCAAGCCGAGTGGACCTGCCTAGGCGGTTCGGACGAGGTCTCGCGGTTCTCCAACATCCGCGTCGGCGGCGTCAACGGTTCGGAGAAGGTCTGGCTGCGCAACTGGTACGAGCCGACCCATCTGGACAAGGACCTCAACAGCGACGATTGCCTGACGGACAACAACCAGGACGGCATTCCGGACGCGCCGGCCAATCCGGGCGCGACGAACGTCGACGAGTGGTATCCGGCGATCATGACCGAGCTGACGTACATGCTGTTGGACAACGACCTGCCGCGGTCGAACCCCACCGGCACGACGCTCGGCGCCTCCGCGCCCCGCCCGGCGTGCGGCACGGCCGGCCAGACCAGCTTCGTCTTCCCGGTCGGCACGTTCGCCGATCAGCTCGACCCGGCCGGCCCGCTGACGGGCCGCGGCCTGACCAGCCTGGACGCGAACTTCGACGGTCTGCCGGACCAGGTGCGCGTCGAGAGCGAGATCACGCTCGCGGCCGAGCTCGGGCTGACGATCGACTTCGACGGCGACGGCGTCGTCGACAACCTCAATACGGACGGCGTGCCCCTCAACTGCGACGAGCTGGCGATCTTCACCCTGGACGCCCAGTCGATCGGCCGAGGCGAGACGTTCCAGTTCCTCGATCACTTCGTGCGGGTCCGCGCCGCGAGCAGCGGCTCGGCGACGCTCGAGATCTGGTACACCGGCGACCTCGTGCCGCGCCTGATCGGCGTCCGTTCCGTCGGCGTCGGTTCGGTGCTGCTGGCGGGCGAGAACGGGCCGGTGCTCACGCAGATCAACCCCGGCGGCAACAATCTGGGCGTTGTGCCCCGCGGCGCCTGGTTCGTCCAGGTGCAGTCCGTCGATCAGTCGGACGGCACGGCGGTGCTGGTCATCGGCCGTGCGCTCGGCGCGCCGTGCGCGTCGATGGAGAACGCCCCGAACCAGGCGAACTTCTCGGCCGGCGGCCCGTACTTCCTCAAGCGCTTCTACGTCGATGGCCAGGAGTACAACGTCGCGGCCATCATGAGCTGCAGCGCGAGCCAGTTCCAGTACATCACGATCCGCTCGCCCTTGCCCAAGGTGGCCACGACGATCGAACAGCACTCCGTGCGGCTCGAGGCCTACTCGCCGCTGGAGCCGCTCGCGCTGCCGCCGCCCTTCAACCACGAGCACACGATCCTCGAGGACGTCAACCCGCTGGACCCGTTCGACCCGTGCCCGTTCGATCCGGCGGACGGTCCGCTGCCGCGACCGAAGGTCCTCTACATGGGCGGCCCGATCGGCCCGATCCCGCCCGTCCTGAACGCGGAAGATGCGTTGCCGTATTTCGGCCGCTTCCCGACCAGCCCCGTCGGCCCATATGACAGCCAGGCGGAGCTGCTGGCGACGCGCTGGTTCTACACCGAGGAGTCGACGAACCCGAGCTTCGTCGGCCAGCTCAAGGAAAAGGTCGGCGCCACGAACGACCAGGCGCCGCCCGCCGTCGGCGCCGTCGACCCGTTCTTTTACAACGAGCAGATCTTCACCCGACCGTGGAACTACACCGAGTTCTACATGCCCGATCAGCCCGGCGGCGCCGGCCTGGGCTGTGACCCGGACAACTACTACGTGACGTCGGGCTTCACGACCCGCACGGCGCGGTATCGTGAATGGACGATGCCGGACGGCGCCGTGCCGAACAACGTCCCGCCGTTCCCGCCGCCCGACCTGTCCATCGACAACACCGGCACGACCGTCACCGCGCCGGTCGAACCGCCGACGGGCTACGGTGCGTCGCGCCGCGTCAGCTTCGTGTTCGACCCGGACGACAACAAAAAGCTCAACCTGGACGGCCGCGGCGTCCGCGTGTACGGCGGCTACCCGGCCTGCCCGGACAACTGCGGCTCCGTCCTAGATCGCCCGGGCATCGTCTTCGGCCCGGGGGACCTGGCGGCGATCACGGACACGTTCGGCGGCGCGAACTACCCGGTCGAGACGCTGCCGTACACGGACCCCTTCGCGCCCTTCAACCCGCAACACCCGCACGCGCCGGACGTCGATACGTTGACGTTCAACCCGGCGTACCTGGACGAGTTCCAGAACTTCGGCGAGGACCTGCGCTTCCTCTACCAGCAGATCTCGAACGGCGCCCAGAACGCCCGCGAGAAGGTGTACCACCGGCTGTACTACGACCCGGGCTACATCACCAAGATCCGCCAGGTGGACAGCTGCGACCGCGACCTCAGCTTCCCGGCGGTGGTCCAGGAGTACAGCTACCTGATGATGGACGTGTTCGACACGCCCATCGGCGTCCCGCCGGGCACGAGCCGGATCGCCTTCCCGATCGGCACCGGCGCCGCCGAGCTGCCCAAGCCGAACGCGAACGGCAGCCTGCCCGCGGGCGGCCAGTTCGGCTACGGCCTCACGAACTTCGACAGCAACTTCGACGGGGAACAGGAAGCGGTCGTCGTCAACTCCGAGCAGACGATGAACGCGTTCTTCGACTCGACGTGGCAGGCGAACCGCCCGCCGCCGCCGATCGGCTTCCCGCCGGCGCCGCTGCCCGGCCCGGTCGCCGACTTCGACGGCAACGGCCTGAACGATCCGCTGGACAACGATTGCACGAGCCTCAACGGCAACGAGATGGTGGTACTGGCGGCGCAGAGCATCGTCGTCGACGTCGACCCCAACACGGCGCAGACGGACAGCGCGATGTTCCTGGACCATCTGGGCACGCTGCAGAGCGTCAGCCCGGCCGGCATCGTGACGATGCGCTTCTTCTTCACCGGCGGCTCGATCGCGAACGCCCGCCCCGAACTGATCGGCGGGCCGCGGACGCTCCAGACAGGCGACCTCGTCATCGTCGACCGCTTCCAGTCGCGCGTGACGATCCTGCACCCGGGCGACAGCAACCTTGGAATGGTCGACGGCGCGTGGTTCCTGTTCGTCGAGGACGTAAACCCGACGCTCAAGCAGGCCACCGTCACGGTCGGCCGCGCGCTCGGTCACACCTGGAGCGCGATCGACAACAACGCGTCCCAGCACGACCTCACGCCGGGCGACCCGTGGTACCTCAAGCGCTTCTATGTCGATGGCCACGAGTACAACGTGGTGGCCGTGATGACGTACTCCAGCGGCGCGGTCGGGATCTGCAACGACCTGTTCGGGTTCATCACGATCCGGACGCCGGTGCCCAAGGGCAACTACTTCAACCCGCAGGACTCGCTCTTCCAGCAGGGCTACTTCCTCGGCGGCCAGCCGCCGCTGATGAGCGTCATGCCGCCGTTCAACGCGGCGCATACGATCGCGACGGACGTCGAGCGCATACCGGCCGCTGAGTTCGCCGACCAGGATAAGTTCGACGGCTGCGTCGGCACGCTGGCGGCATCGCCCGCGCTGCGGGAGACGATCATCGAGGAGAGCAACGAGACGCGGCTGCTGACGGAGCTGCGCGAGACGTACGACGACGCGGCCACGCTGCCCAGCGTCGAGGGCGTCCGGGCGCGCGACGGCTGGCAGACGCACCAGACGGAGATCGTCCCGCACAACTACACGGACATCAACGTCCCGACCGGCCAGCAGTACCTGCTGACGCTGAACTGGCGCTCGCCGATCAGCCGTTTGGCGTTCTACGGCTGCACGCGCAACGCGCCCGGTCCGTTCTCCGCGAGCGAGATTCCGGACCTGGACCACGCCGACATCCTGGCCGCCGCGAACACGTGGGCGCCGCCGAGCGGCATCATCCCGCCGGTGAACCGCGTCAACCCGCCGCATCCGGTCGACCTGAACGCCGCGACGATCGTGCCGTATTTCGACGCGGAGTGCGACCCGGCCCTCGACGCGCGGGTCAAGATCTTCTACGACCCGGCGAACACGAAGGACCCGTACATCAACCCGGTGACGGTGAACCTGCCGTTCGTCCAGGCGGACCTTTCGGTCACCAAGACGGCGAACAACCCGAACCCGGTTCCCGGCGCGCTGGTCATCTACACGATCACCGTCCACAACGCCGGACCGAACGCCGCAACGGCCGTCGTCATCGACACGCTGGACGTCGGGCTGCACTACGTCGCGGACACCGGGAACTGCGTGCAGTCGATGGTCGACCCGCAGCAGTACAGCTGTACGGTCGGGCCGATCGCGGCCGGTGCGAACGCCGTGTTCACGCTGACGGTGCAGATCGATCCGTCCGTGCCGCCCGGCACGATACTGAACAACAGCGTGACCGCCTACGTCCAGGGCGGCTTCGACCCGCAGACGGGCGACAACGTCGATGTCGAGCCGATCGAGGTCACGGAGCCGACGCCGACGCCGACGAACACCAGCACCCCGACGCGCACCCCGACGCCAACGAACACGAACACGCCGACAACCACGCCGACACCGACGAACACGAGTACGCCGACGCGCACCCCGACGCGCACCCCGACCACTACGCCGACGAGCACGCCGACGAACACCGCCACGTCAACGAGCACGTCGACGAGCACGTTGACTCAGACATCGACGCCGACCCAGACCTCCACGCCAACGCCGGCGGACACGCCGACGCCGACGATCACGCCGACGAGCACGGCCTCGAGCACGCCGACCCGGACATCGACCCCCACCGTGACGCTGACGCCGACCGAAACGCGGACGCCGACGGTGACGTCGACCTCCACGGCCACCACGACGTCGACATCGACCACGACCTCGACACCGACCTCGACGGCCACGGATGGCCCGTCGCCGACGCCGACGAGCACGTCGACGAGCACGCCGACGGCCACGGATGGCCCGTCGCCGACGCCGACCGAAACGTCCACGTCGACCGGCACCGCCACGACGACCTCGACGACCACATCGACCGCCACAACGACCGCGACGACGACCGCCACGCCGACGGAGACATCGACCCCGACGGAGACCGGGACACCGACCCAGACGCCGACGCCGTCCGTTACGCCGACGATCATCCCGACCAGCACCGCGTCGTCGACGGCCACGACCACCGCGACGGCAACCGCGACCGCGACGGAGATGGCAACCTCGACCATCCCGCCGACGGCGACGGAAACGGCCACCGCGACGGAAACACCGACGACCACGTCGACGCCGACGCCGACGCCGACGACCACGAGCACCGGGACGTCGACTGCGACGGAGACCATGACCCCGACGGAGACCGCGACCCCGACGGAGACCGCGACCCCGACTGAGACGCCGACGCCGACCGAAACGTCAACGCCGACCGCGACCGCCACGACCACGCCGACGGCGACCGTGACGGAGACCGCGACGCCGACATCGACGCCGACGCAGCAGATGACGGCCGATCTCAAGGTCGACAAGGACACACTGCTGCCCTTGCCGCCGAACGGCTCCGAGTTCGAGTACACGTTCACGGTGTCCAGCACCGGCCCGGGGATTGCGACGAACATCATGCTGCTCGACGTTCTGTCGCCCTTCACCACGTTCGTGTCCGCTACGGCGCCGGCCGTGTGCAACAACATCGGCTCGAACGTCGTCAGCTGCACGATGCCCGACCTGCCGTCCGGCGGCGACCATAGCTTTGTCATCCGCGTCCTGCTGAACCCAGGCGCCGGCACGATGACGCAGATCTTCAACACCGTCATCGTCAGCAGCGACAACGACGACCCGAACCTCGTGAACAACATCGACACCGTCGTCCGCTTCACGCTCGGCGGGGCGCCGCTGGCGGCCGCGGCGGCGAAGGCGGACGGCGCGAACATGGCGGGACGCGTACGGGCCGCCGCCAGGGACTCGGCGGACGGCTTCTCGGCGACGCTGACGCCGCAGCAGGAGGCCGTCCTGCGCTGGACGGACCGGACGCCCGTCGAGGACGCCTTCGTCGTCGAGGGCCGGATGGGCGAGGGGCCGTGGGTCCCCGTCGCGATCGTGCCGAGCACCACCAAGGGCGGCATCGGCGCGACGTACACGTGGCAGTCCAAGCCGCTGCCGCCGGGCCTGCCGTATCAGTTGCGCGTAAACGCGCGGGACAGCCGCGCCGGCCCGTGGATCCCGCTGGCCCAGACCATCGACCCGCTCATGGCGCCCACGCTGGCGACGGCGGCCACCGGGTGCGTCGACGGCCAGCTGTTGATGGAGGGCCGCTCGAAGCATGGCGGCGCCGTCCTCAGCGTGGACGGCTTGCCCGTCGGCCTGAGCGATCGGCGCGGGGCGTTCCACATCTGCGGCATGCGGCCTGGCGAGCGCACGATCGGCGCCTGGCAGAGCGGCTACCTGCCGGCCGAGCAAACCGCGATGCTGAGCGCGGGCGCGATCGCCGAGCTGCCCGATGTGACGCTCGTCGGTGGCGACATCAACCGCGACCGTCGGATCGACGTCGTCGACCTCGTGCTGGCCGGCGCG
>JBDTSC010000071.1:0-12190 GCA_039931375.1 Ardenticatenales bacterium | reverse complement strand
GCGGACTCGGACACGGGCCAGTACGTCTCGACCAGGTGCAGCAGCTCCGACACCTTGATCGGCTTGGCCAGGTAGTCGTCGCAGCCGGCGGCCAGGAACAGCTCGCGGTCACCGCGCATCGCCGAGGCGCTGATCGCGATCACCGGGATGCCGGCCACCGCCGCGTCCGCCCGGATCTGGCGAACCACCTCCAGGCCGTCGATGTCGGGCAGGCCGATGTCCAGCAGGACCATCGGCGGCCGCAGCTCGCGGACCATCGCCAGCCCGCTCAACCCGTCCTCGGCCTCGACGACGGTGTAGCCGCTGGCCGAGAGGATCTTCCGCACGAGCCGGCGGTTGTGGTAGTTGTCCTCGATGTAGACGACGGTTTTGTCGCTCACGGGCAACAGTCCTTCGTGCGAAACGGATCGTGTGGCGGCGTTCGGCGCCGCAGCCACGTGGCGCAGGGTGTTTTCAAGGCAACAGGATCGTCTCGACGTGGGCCAACAGGTTGCTGCGGTCCAGCGTGTCCTTCGTCCAGATCGCGTCCGCGCGGGCGGACAGCCGGGCGCGGCTGCGCGGGGCGATCGGCCGCGCGCTGACGATGATCAGCGGCACGTCCGCCATCGCCTCTAGGTCACCGATCTCGGCCACGATGTCCTCGCCGTCCGCGTCGGGCAGCGCCAAGTCCATGATGATCAGGTCCGGTCGATGCTGCGTCATCGCGGCCCGCGCCGCCGCCGCCGACGAGGCGACAGCCACCTCGAAGCGCCCGCTCGACTCGAACAAGCGCCGCAGCAGCCGCGCGTCCAGCTCGAAACCGTCGACGACCAGGATGCGCGGCCGCCGCCCCTCGCTGAACGACGTCGGCCCGCCGCGCACTTCGCCGGGCCGCTCGTCCAGCCGCCCGAACGCGCCACCGTCGCCGTTCGCCGCGCCGCCGTGCGCGATCGTGGGAGGCATCGCCGTGGTGGTGCGGCCGACGGTGGCCACGACGTGCTCGGCCAGCTCCGCGGCGCTGAAGTTCCCCTTCTGCCAGATCGAGTCGCTGCGCTCCTCCAACCAGCGCCGCTCCTCGGTCTCGAGCGTCTTGGCCGAGACGACGATGACGGGCACGTCGGCCGTGCGCGCGTCGCTCTTGAGCGTCTGCAGGATCGCCGTGCCGTCCATGCCGGGCATCATCAGGTCCAGCACGACGACGTTCGCCCGCCGCTGTCGCACGAGGTCGATGCCGTCCGGACCGTTGTGGGCCTCCAGGACGCGGTAGTTCCGGTAGCGCTGCAGGAGCCGCCGGATCAACCGGCTGTGGTCCGGGTTGTCGTCGATAACCACGACGGTCGTGACCTGCTCGTCCAGCCCCTCCAACGCCGCGCCCAGGCCCTCGCTCCCGCCGGCGCGCGCCCGGGAACGTCCAAGGTCCAACGTAAACGAGTAGCGGTCCTCCAACGCGTGCTTCTCGGCGCTGAACGTGTGGCCCGAGCAGTTCACGACGACGCACGCGTCGCCCTCGACGTGGCCGCGCGCGCGCAGCGTTTCCAGACCCGCGAAGGCGACGCTGGCCGCCGGCTCCACGGAGAAGCCCTCGGCGCGGGCGACGCGCCGCATCGCGCGGAACGCCTCGCCGTCGCTCACCGAGACCATCGCGCCGCCCTGGGCGTCGATCGCCTGCTTGAGCGTGGCGTAGGCGGGGCCGGGATCGCCGGTGGCCAGGACCGTGATCAAGGTATCCGGCTGCACGGGCGTGGCGTGGACCTCGCCGCGCTCCCAGGCCCGGACCATCGGCGCGCAGCCCTCGCTCTGGATCAGCCCGAGGCGCGGGATGCGGTCGATCAGGCCGGCCGCGTACAGCTCCGAGAACCCCTTGTGGACCCCGAGCGGCCCGATGCCGCCGGACACCGCTTGCACGTACCAGTCCGGCGCCCGCCACCCCAACTGCTCGACGATCTCGTAGGCGACGGTCTTCATCGCCTCCTTGCCCGGGATCATCTTGGCGCCGCGGTCGAACGGAAAGCCCCGCCGCGCCGCGAAGTCGGCGGCGACACCCTTGGCCTGGTCATACGTGCCCGTGATCTTGACGACCTCGGCGCCGTACAGCGCCAACTCGCGCATCTTCTCCGCCGGCACGCTCGAGGTGAGGAAGACCCACAGGCGGATGCCGGCGCGGGCGCAGAACGCCGCGTACGCCGCCGCCGCGTTGCCGGTGGAGGCGATGACGAGCTCCTTGATGCCGCGCGCGGACAGCGCCGTCACCGCCGCCGCGGCCTGCCGGTCCTTGAAGCTGCCCGTCGGCTGCTGGCGCTCGTCCTTGATCCACAGATCGTCGTAGCCGAGCTCGCCGCCCAGCGCGGACGAACGCGTCAACGGCGTCCACCCCTCGCCCATCGATAGCGGCCGGACGGCGTCCGCGAACGGCAGCAGCTCCGTGTAGCGCCACATCGAGCTCGCCCGGCTCCGCACGAGCGCGGGCCAGTTCGCCGGGAGCCGCGCCAGGTCGTAGCGCGCATCGAGCCAAGCGCTGCCGCACGACGGGCACGCCTCCGCGTAGATGTCGGCCGCCGTGGCGTGGCCGCACTCCAGGCAGTGGACCGCGTTGAAGAGCGTCGTCACGCGGCGCCCAGCCCGTCCGTGTCCGTCGGCTCCGCGGCGGAGCGCTGGGCAGCGGCGGACCACGCCTGGTCGGCGGCATCGGGCGCGTGCCACGGGGTCGCCGCGGCGCCGTTCGAGGAGCCAAGGTCCGCGCCGGACGTCGATCCATACGAGGCGCCGTTGGATCCAGCGCGCATGGAGCCGTACGACGCGCCGTTCGCGCCCACCGCCGGGACGACGCCCGCCAGCGGCTGCGCATTGCTCGGCCGCGCGGCGGGCAGCCGGACGGTAAACACCGTGCCGATGCCGGGTCGACTCTTCACCTCGATCGCGCCGTCGTGCAGCTCGACCAGGAAGAGCGTGATCGCCAGACCGAGCCCGGCGCCGCGGGCGCGGCGGGTGAACGGGCTGTCCGCGTGGCGGAACGGGCGGAAGATCGCCGCGACGTCGCGCTCGCTGATCCCCGGACCAGTGTCCTCGACCTCCAGGCAGACCTCGTCGCCGCTGCCGTACGCGCGCAGCCAGACGTGGCCGGACGGGGTGAACTTGACGGCGTTGCCGACCAGGTTGTTGAGGATCTGGCCCAGCCGCACGCGGTCGCCCTGGATCGGCGGAACGTCGGGCGCGGCGGAGACGTGCATCTGGATCGGACGCCCCACCAACAGGCCGGCGTTCGTGATGCGCGCCCGCTCGAGCAGCTCCGCGGCGCCGACGGCCTCCGGCTCGAGGCGCATCTGGCCGGCCTCGATGCGCGCCAGGTCGAGCAGATCGTTGATCAGGTGCAACAGCTGCTGGCCGTTCTCGTGGATCGCCTCGATGTCCTCGCGCGCGGCCGGATCGACGTCCGTGCCAAGGCCCATCAGGATCAGCTCGGCGTAGCCGATGATCGAGTTGAGGGGCGTGCGCAGCTCATGGCTCATGTTCGCCAGGAACTCGCTCTTCAGCCGGTCCACCTCACGCAGGCGTTCCGCCGTGTTCTGGACCTCCTGGAACAACCGTGCGTTCTGGAGCGCGACCGCGATCTGCGAGGCCAGCGCCAACAGCGCGTCCACGTCGGCCTGCGCGAACCGTCCGATCGCGCGGTCCTGCAGGTCGAGCACGCCGACGAGCTCGCCGCGGGCCACCAGCGGCAGCGCGACCTCGGAGCGCGTGTCGGGCAGGAGCGCGTTCGGCAGGAACGCCGGCTCGCTGTACACGTCGTCGACGCGCACGACGGTCCGCGAGGTCGCGGCGCGCGCCACAAGGCTGCGCGGCGCCGAGAGCGGGATCGCGAACCGGCTCTCGACGAGCCGCTGCCCGACCTCGCCGCTGCCGGCGCGCACGACCAGCTGACCGGTCGACTCGTCCACCAGGAACAGGTGGGCATAGTAGAGGTCGAACCGGTCCCGCAGGCGCTCGATCAGCTCGCGCACGAGCACGGCGGGGTCCAGGATCGTGGAAAGCAGGCCGGCGGTTTCGGCGGACGTGCGCAGCAGGCCGGTGAACCGGGCCCGCTCCTGTTCGGCGGCCGCGAGGTCCTCGAACGCTCTCGCCAGCTCGACGTTTTTGAGGCGATAAATCTCCGCCTCGCGCTGCGCTTCCTTCACCTCGTAGCGCACCCGCAGGTTCTGGACGTTGCGCTCGGCGCCCTCGCTGAAGACGTCCCGCTCGAGGCTGTGCGCGCGCTCGAAGTGCTCCAGGGCGCGCGCGGTGTCGCCGGCGCGCTTGTAGGCGTCGGACAGCGCGCGGTGCGCTTCGAGCTCGCGCGGTCGGAAGCTGATCTCGCCCAGCATCGTCGCCGCGTCGCGCAACAAGCCGATGCCCTCGCCGAGCCGATCGTCGTCTTCCGCGACGAGCTTGCCCAGGCTGAGTCGCACGAGGCCCTGCCACTGGCGCAGCTCGAGCTCGTCCACCAGCTCGAGGCTCGTGTGGAGGAACCGCTCGGCGCCGACGCGATCGCCCTGCTTGGCGCAGACCGTGCCGAGGTTTTCCAGGCACATCGCCTCGCCCAGCCGGTCGCCCAGGCGCTGGCGGATCGCCAGGCTCTCCTCGTGGCAGGCGCGGGCGCGGTCCAGCTCGCCGACGATCTCGCTCATCGCGCCGAGGTTCATCAGCGTCGCCGCAGCGCCCGCCTCGTCGTCGATCGTGCGGCGCAGCACGAGGGCGCGTTCCGTGTGATCGATGCCGCTCGGGACATCGCCCAGCTCCGCGTACACCTGGCCGATGTTGCCGAGCGCGACGGCTTCGCCGCGTTGATCGCCCAGCTCCTTGGAGATCGCCAGGCCGTCCAGGAACAGTTCGAGCGCCTTCGGGAAGTCACCCAGCGTGCCGTACGCGCTGCCCAGGATGTTCACGACGCTGCCCTCGCCGCGCCGGTCGTGCAAGGAGCGGTACAGCTCCCGCACGGCGGGCAGCTCGGACAGCGCGCGCTCGTGTTCGCTCTTGATCACGTGGCACGCGCAAAGGGTCCGCCGAGCGTCGGCGATGCCCTTCTCGTAGCCGAGGCCGTCCGCGTAGGCGAGCGCCTCTTCCGCGAGCGCGGACGATTCCTGGACGTCGGCCTGCAGCCGTTCCCACGCCCGCGCGTTGAGCACGTCGATCGTGGCGCGAGGGTCCACGTGCCGTCCGTCGGCCGTGGCCGCACCGAGTGTCTCGACCATCCGTTGCCCCTGTCTGTTCCCGCCCGACGCCAAGGGTAAGGGGGGAGCGTCGCGTGCGCATCACCGAGGGGTGGGGCGCAAAGGATACCCGCACTGCCCGGCATGCGTCAATCGCGTTTGTGTCGCTTTCTCGTCGTTCGCGGCCGATTCTGCGCGGCACTTTGACTCGACGATGGCCGCCGGGATCGCTCGGCGCCGCTTGGAACCGCCGCACGTTGACGGCGCGATGCGACCTCGTACCATTCGCGATCCGAGTCGACGATGGCCGCGACGACCGGCCGAGCTGTAGGGTGATCCAAGGGAGTCCCATGAACGAGCTGTTTACGACGGCAAACGCGATCTCATTCCTGTCGCTCACCGTCCTTGAGATCGTGCTCGGCGTCGACAACGTGATCTTCATCGCGATCCTGACCGGCCAGCTGCCGCAGGCGGAGCGGGCGGGCGCCCGCCGTCTCGGCATCGGCCTGGCGGTCCTCTCACGAATCGCGCTCTTGTTTTCGATCAGCTTCGTCATGCGCCTCGAACGGCCGCTGATCACCGGGCTGCCAGGCGCGACGCATGGACTTTCCGGCCACGACCTGATCTTGCTGATCGGAGGGCTCTTCCTCATCGCCAAGAGTACGGCGGAGATCCACAAGAAGCTCGAGGCCGCCGAGGTGCACACCGCCGCGCGCGTTTCGTCGCTCGCGGGCGTCATCGTCCAGGTGATGCTGGTCGATGTCATCTTCTCGCTCGACTCGGTGATCACCGCCGTCGGCCTGTCCGACTCTCTGGTGGTCATGGTGACCGCCGTCATCGCGGCGGCCGCCGTCATGCTTTTCTTCGCCGGTCCGATCGCCGAGTTCGTCGAACGACACCCGTCGATGAAGGTGCTGGCGCTCTCCTTTCTCATCCTGATCGGAACGATGTTGGTCATCGAGGGCTGGAATCCCGAGGTGGCGCACGAGCTGCATCTCAAGAACTACGCCTACTTCGCGATGGCGTTCTCGTTTGCGGTCGAGCTCGTGAACCTGCGCGTGCGGCGGTCGACCGAGCCGGTGCAATTGCACAACACGCCGAATCCGGAGCAGGTGACGGACTAGGTTTTGGCCATGTTCCTGACCCGTCCGCGCGCCCCGAGGTCGATCCGCCAGGCTTGCCAGTCCGCTCCGGGTTCACGCGACAGGATGAACGCGGTGCGAGCCGTGTGAAACCCGTGGTGCCCGGCCGCGCCCGGGTTGATGACCAGCGCGCCTGCAACACGCCAGAAGCCCACCACATGGCTGTGTCCGACGACGACGACGTCCGGCCGCCCCTGGTCCACGACGCGCCGAAGGTCCTCGTTCGGCCGGCCTGGCGGGCCCGCGATGTGCAGTGACGCGATCCGCGCCCCCTTGACGTCGATCCACGCCGTGAGCGGCAGGTCGGTCAGCGGGCCATAGTCGATGTTGCCGCGCACGGCCAACACGGGCGCCACCGCCCGCAGCGCGTCCAGGATCGCCTCGTCACCGATGTCGCCGGCGTGGACGATCAGGTCGACGCCCGCGAAGCGTTCGAGCACGGCCGGGTCCAGCCAGCCGTGCGTGTCGGCGAGGAGGCCGATCCGTACTTCTTCGTTCACGCCCCCGCCGCCGCCGCCCGCATCGCCGGCCCGTCGTACCCCGCGACCGTGAGCGCTTCGACCAGGTCGGCGCGCTCCAGCATGCGGCGGACGGCCGGCGGCGCGAGGCGCGGGAGCGGGCGCTCCGGTGCGTCCGCCAGCGCCCAGAGCGTGTGGGCGCCCACGCAGGCCGCGCGGGCAAACGGTGCGACCGCCACCTTGTCGAACGTGTCGCCGATGCCGTGGTAGTACCGGCCGACGTTGGACGGCAGGACGGCGCGCAGGCCCACCACCGGCACGCCCTCGAGCATGAACGGCTCGTGGTCGCTGTGCAATCCGGCCTTGTCGTCGAACGCACGCAGCATCCCGAGCGGCGCGAGCTGGTCGGCCAGGGCCGCCAACAGCGGGTGCGGCGCATGGCCAGGCGTCCAGTAGCCGTACGGATCGCCCGTCATGTCGAAGTTCATCACCGCGGCGTGCGCATCGAGGGCCGCCTTGTTCGTATCGACATAATGATGGGAGCCGCACAGTCCGATCTCCTCCGCCGCCCAGAGCGCGAAGCGCAGCGTGCGGCGGGGCCGGATGCCGCGCGCGTGCAGGACGGCCAGCGCGCGCGCCATCTCCAGGACGATCGCGCTGCCGAGGCCGTTGTCCGTCGCGCCCTGCGCCACGTCCCAGCTGTCCAGGTGGCCGCCGGCCAGGACGATCTCGTCGGGTCGCTCGGCGCCCGGCAGGTCGGCCAGCACGGTGCGCGTCGTGCTCGGCGCAAACGTGTTGCGCATCGCCACGTGCACGCGCGGGACGGCGCCGCCGGCCAGCAGGCGCTTGAGACGTAGGCCGTCCTCCAGGCTGATCCCGAGGCTTGGAATCGCCGCCGGTCCGTCCGCGCAGACGCCCGTGCGCGCGATGTTGCCCGGGTCGCGGCTGTGGATGAGCAGGGCGGCCGCACCGTGCGCCGCGGCGGCGGCCAGCTTCTCGGACCGATGCCGCACCCGCACGCCGGCGGAGGCATCCTCGTCCGCCAACGCGACCCGGCCGCGGACCGCCTCGCCCAGCCGCTCCCAGTCCGCCGGCTCGGCGTGTCCCACGTCCAGCACGTCGCCCGTGACGTCCGCCTCCGCCGGGCAGTTCCCGTGCGCGAACGCGGACAGCGCCCATGTGGACGGCGCGACGACGTCCGCGACCAGCGAACCGCGCGCCCAGGCGGTGATCTGAAAGGGGTCGAATCGTACGTCGTGCAGCCCCCACGACGTCAACAGGCCGTGCGCCCACTCCTCCGCCGCGCGCGCCTGCTCGCCGCCGGCCGGGCGGCCGCCGACCGTGTCGCACAGCTGGCCGAGCGCGGCATGGGCGGCGGGGCGGCCGAGGATCTCGGCGAGCAGCGTGTCGGCGACGGCGGGTGGGACGGTGGTGGCGGATCGAATGGGGGCATCGGCTGGCGAAGGCGAGGACACGGGCGAGGTCATCGGGCCATCCTTGTGGCGTTGGGTCACGGCGGCGCGGGCTGCGGCGTGTGGTATAACACGCGCCCCCACCGCGGTCCAGACCCCGTCGAGGTCGAGCGAGGCCGGCGCGTGAGACCCGAACCTCGTCTACCCGGTGTTGCCTCGAAAGGGATCGGTGCCATGAACTTCGACCTGCTCAAGCGCTTGTGCGAAACACCGGGCGTGCCAGGCCGCGAGGATCGCGTCCGCGCCCTGATCCGCCACGAGGTGGACGGCCTGTTCGATTCGATCGAGGTCGATCCGATGGGTTCGCTGATCTGCCGCCGCGGCCCGCGCGGCGCCGCGGCCTCGTCGCCCAAAGGCGGCGGGGACGGCGCGGGACGGCCGACGCGCGTGATGCTCCTGTGCCACATGGACGAGATCGGCTTCCTCGTGACGGCGATCGACGACGACGGCTTCGTCTGGATCGACCCGGTCGGCGGGTTCGATCCGCGCAATCTGTTCTCGCGCCGCGTGCGGGTCTGCACGGACGGCGGCGATCTGCCGGGCGTGATGAACCCGGGCGGCAAGCCCGTCCACATCAGCTCGCCCGAGGACCGCAAGCGCGTGCCGGAGGTGAGCGAGTTCTACGTGGACCTCGGCCTGCCGGCCGAGCAGGCGCGCGCGCGGATCACGGTCGGCGACTACGTCGTGATGGACGAGCCGTGCATCCAGCTGGGCGACAAGATCGTGTCCAAGGCGCTGGACAACCGGGTCGCGTGCTGGCTGGGCATCGAGGCCATCCGCGCGCTCGCCGCGGCCGGCGGCGGGCACGCGTGCGAGATTGTCGTCGTGTTCACAACGCAAGAAGAGGTCGGGTTGCGCGGGGCGCGCACGTCCGCCTTTGCCGTGCAGCCCGACATCGGCCTCGGATTGGACGTGACGCTCGCGTGCGATACGCCGGGCGTGACGGAGCGCGACCGCGTGACGACCCACGGCAAGGGCTTCGGGCTGCACATCAAGGACAGCTCGTTCATCGCCGACTGGGGCCTCGTCGGCGAGATCGAGCAGCTGGCCAAGGCGCGCGGCATCCCGTTCCAGCGCACGATCCTGCGCGCCGGCGGCCAGGACGGCGCCGCGGCGCAGCAGGCTGCGGCCGGGGCGCGGGCGGTAGGGATCGTCGTCGGTACGCGCTATATCCACACCGTGACGGAGATGATCCACAGCGGGGATTTGACGGCGGCGCGGGACATCATCGCGGCGTACTTGGGGACGGTGGCCTGAGGGGAGCCGGGTGACGCGTCCCGGATGCGCCGTTCGGGCTTCGCTCACTCGATGACGACCCCCTCGACCCCTGCCTCGACCTCCGGATACGCCATCGCCAGGTTCTCCAGCGCTCGGACGAGGATCGAGATGCACATCAGGTCCCGGTACCAGTTGCGGTTGGCCGGGATCACGTACCACGGCGCGTCGGCCGTGGACGTGCGGCCGATCGCGACCTCGTAGGCTTTCATGTAGTCGTCCCAGCGCTTGCGCGTCTCGAGATCGCCCATCTTGAACTTCCAGCGCTTCTGGGGCTTGGCGATCCGGTCGCGGAGCCGTTCGGCCTGCTCGTCCTTCGTGATGTGCAGGAAGAACTTGATGATCGTCGTGCCCTCGTCGACCAGCAGCTGCTCGAAGGCCTTGATGTGGTCGTAGCGCTTCGACCAGCGCGCCTCCGGCACGAGCTCGAGGACGCGCACGATCAGCACGTCCTCGTAGTGGCTGCGGTTGAAGATCGTCATCTCGCCGTTGCCCGGGACGTGCGGGTGGACGCGCCAGAGATAGTCGTGCGCGATCTCGACCGACGAGGGCACTTTGAACGACGCGACGTTTACGCCTGCCGGGTCGACGCCCTCGAAGACACTGCTGATCACGCCGTCCTTGCCGCCGCAGTCCATCGCCTGCACGACGATCAGCACGCGGTGCTTGTTTTCCGCGAACAGGAGCTCCTGCAGGGTGTCCAGGCGCTCGAGCAGCGCCTTGAACCGTTCCTGTGCCTCGTCGCGGCTGCCGTCGAACGCGGACGTTTCCTGTGGATCGATCTTCGCGAGGTCGACGATCGCGCCATGCTTCACGCGGTAGCGGTCGAGGTCGATGTCCTTGAAGAGGTCGGTCGGGCTTGGGCTGTCATCGGACATCGCGTCACGCTCCTTGCTTGATCGAGGCGACGTTCCGGCGTCGCCGTCGCGCCCGGAACGATACTCGCGCCGGCCGTGTCCAGTCCATCCGTGTCCAGTCCCTTTGCGGCCCGACGATATAATCCCACCCCACAACCGCCGACCGCCCCCGCGACGGTCCGACCCTCCGAGGTGCGCTGTGAACGGCCAGACGGACGCGACCGCCGGCATGATCGAGTTTCGCCACGTCGCCGGCACGACCCGCGCGGCCTACAACGACATCTACGCGGACGTCGGCATCCAGCACCCGGACCGCATGTGGGAGTGGGTCCTCGACGTCCTGGACGTCCGCTCCGGCCACGCCCTGCTGGACGTGGCGTGCGGCGAGGCGCAGATGGTCGCCCACGCCGCCGCCCGCGGCCTCGAGGCGTACGGCGTCGACCTGTCGGACATCGCGCTGAAGGTCGGCCGGCGGCGCGAGGCGCAGCGGGCCGCGGACCGCGGCGCAGCGTCGCCGACCGCGCCGACCGCGCCGACCGCGCCGATCGCGCCGATCGCGACCGAAGTGACCGACGCCGGGTCGGCGGATCAAGCGGGCTCCGCATCGCCGGCATCCGCGCTCGGCCTGGCGGCCGCCAACGGCGAGTCGCTGCCGTACGCCGACGGCGCGTTCGACTACGTGACGAACCTCGGCAGCCTCGAGCACTACGACGATCCGATCCGCGGCGCCGCCGAGATGGCCCGCGTGGTCGCGGACGACGGCATCGTCCTGCTGCACGTGCCCAACGCGTTCGGGCTGCGCTGGAACGTCATGCACGCCTGGCGCCACGGCGACGTCCACGACGACGGCCAGCCGATCCAGCGCTACGCGACGCGGGCCCAGTGGACGCGCGTCTTGGAGGCGGGCGGCCTGGAGGTCGTGCGCGTCCTGGGCTACGAGGAGATGGCGCACCACCCCGTCGGCCTGTCCGGCTGGCTGGGCGCGCTGCGGCATCCAAGCCGCCTGCTGGTGCCGCTGGCCGGATTGTTGCCGGTTGATATGGCGTCCATCTTCGTGTTCCTGTGCCGCAAGGCGCCGCCGGTGCGCCCACCGCTTCCACCGCGGGACATCGCGTCGGCGCAGGACGAGGCGGGCGATGGCGCGGACGTTGGCGCGGACGTTCACACGGACGACGTCGCAGCGGCAGGCGTACCTTCCGCCGCATGGCCCGCCGTCGAGCCGACCGTCGTCCCCGCTCCGCGCGATCGAACCACCGTGCGGACGGCGGCCCGCCCGCCCGTCGATGCGATCGAGGTGGCGGGCATCGAGTTGCAGTACGGGAAAGGCGTCCGAGAGGCCGCGACGATCGACATCGGACGTGACGCGTTCGACGACTGGTGGCGGACGATCACCGATACGGCGGACCGCCGCGGCGAGGTCGTGCTCGTGGCGCAACGGCCGGACGGCCGCGTCCTCGTGCACACGAAGGGCCACTACCCGCTGGGCGTCTGGCGCCTGCCGACGGGCGGCATCAAGCCGTTCGAGGCGGTGCTGGACGCGCTGGCGCGCGAGTCCGTCGAGGAGATGGGGCAGGCGCTCGGCGTGCAGCGCTTCCTCGGGCTCATCGAGCATCGCCTGATCGGCGGCCCGGCCGGCCGCGAGGTGACCGTCTTTCCGTCGTACGCGTTCCTGCTGAACGCGCCGGTCGGTGCGATCGAACCACAGGACGGCGGCGAAGGGATCACGGGCTTTCGATGGGTCTCGCTGGAGGAGCTGGCGCTGTTGACGGCGAACCTCGAGCGGCTCGGCGGGCGGTATGCGGCGTGGGGGCGGTTTCGGGGGGT
>JBDTSC010000070.1:0-12219 GCA_039931375.1 Ardenticatenales bacterium | reverse complement strand
GGCGGCGCGGGTGCACACGGCGTCGCGGCGCCGCGACGGCCGTTCGCGGCGCCAGGACGGCGCGCACACGGGCCGCGCGCCCGCCGCCGTGGCCACGCCGCCGGTCGGCACGCTGGTCGCCTTCGGACTCGGCGCGAACATGGGCAATCGCGCCCAGAACATCGAGCATGCGCTCGCGCAGCTCGGCTGCGTGGTTGACCTTGTCGCCGTGTCGCCCTGGTACGAGACGGCGCCGGTCGGGCCGGTCGAGCAGCGCGATTTTCTCAACGCCGTCGCACTGGGCCAAACCGAATGGCCGGCGCCCATCCTGCTCGACGCGGCGCTGGCGATCGAGCGAGCGCTCGGCCGGCGGCGCGACGCGGCCGCGCCGCGCTTCGGGCCGCGGCCCATCGACATCGACATCCTCCTCTACGGGCAGGAGCGGCTCGAGACGGGCACGCTCACCGTGCCGCATCCCCGGCTTGCCGAACGCGCCTTCGTCCTCGTGCCGCTGGCCGACGTGGCGCCGGAAGTGGTGCACCCGGTGCTCGGCCGGACGATGCGCGACCTGCTGGCGGCACTGCCGGCCGCCGAGCGCGCCGGCGTGCGGCCGTGGGCGCCGGCCGAGCGGGTGCGGTTGCACTGAGGGAACTCGTCGACACTCCCACGGCCGGTCGATCCATAGCCTTCACGACGCGATCTCGCCCCGATCTTGTCCCGGACCGGACCGATCCGACGCCTCGGTGTTATTGTCGGTGAAGGCGTCTTCGGCCCCATGAAGAATCGGAGAAACAAGCGATGTTCCACGTTCGAACGACCGCTCTGCGCGTGTCGGCCGCCGCGACGGTCGCCGTGCTCGTCCTCGGCTCGTTGGCGCTGCGCGCGCCGGCCGCGCCCGCGGCAGCCCAGACCGACCCAAACTGCGGCGGCGTGATCACCGGCACGGTGCGCACCGCCGCGCTGCTCGGCGCGACCGCCGGCCGCCCCGTCGCCGGCGCGCGCGTCATGCTGCTGTCGGCGACGGCCAGCGGCAACCCCGCCGCGCGGCTCGGTGTCGAGGTCGAGACGGACGCGGACGGCCGGTACCGCCACGCGAACGTGTGCGACGGAACGTATATCGTCCGGGCGTCCGTGCAAACCTCCACCGGCACGCTGGCCGGCATCTACGATCCCAACGGCGACGGCGTGGCGGACGCGCTGACGCTGGTCGATGCCCATCGGGCGTTCGGCACGATCGACATCGTCCTCGCGCCCGCGCTCTCGCCGCAGGTGCCGCCGCGGGCCACCGCGCCGCCGCCCCCGACGGCCGTGCCGTGCGCCTTCACGGACGGCGCGGTCGCCGGCACCGTGTTCGGGCCGAACGGGCAGCCGTACGCCGGCGCGTCCGTGAGCGTTCGCGCGCTGGGCGGCCGGATCGCCAGCACGGCGATCGGGCATGGCGCGATGACGGCCGACGACGGGATGTACCGGGTCGAGGGTCTTTGCGAGGGCGACTATCAGGTGGCCGCCTACGCGCGGACCAACGCCGGCGGGCTCGCGGGCAGCTACGACGCGGACGGGGACGGCCAGCCCGACACCGTCGCGCTGGTCGAGGCCGCCCGCAGCGCCGCCGGGATCGACATCCATCTGGCGGCCGTGCAGAACCCGGCGCCCGGCGCGACCGCCGTCCCGCCGCGCAACCCGGCGCCGGCGCCGACCGCCGGGCCGCCGCCCACCGGCGCGCAGGGCGGCGCGATCACCGGCGTCGTTCACGCCGCGGACGGGTCGCCGGTCGTCGGCGCGCGGGTCCTGGCGATGAGCCAGGGCGCGGGCAACCCGAGCGTGGCGATGACGGTCGTCGCCCTGACGGATGCGACGGGCGCGTATCGCGTCGGGCCGCTCGGCTGGGGCGCGTATGTCGTCGTGGCCATCGATGTCGACGCCGCGGGCGTGAACACCGGATCGTATGATCCCGACGCGGACGGGCTCCCGAACCCCGTCGACATCGGGGCGCGCCGTCCGGTCGCGACCGGCATCGACATCGTGATGCCCGCCCGGCTCACGGGCGCGGGTCGGCCGCGGATCAAGCTCCCGATCGAGTCGCCGCCGAGCCGCTGAGCTGGCGCGAGAGGCGGCGGGTCGCGCGCTGCCGGCGGCTCCGGATCGCCTGCGCACGCGGATCCGCGCGAGCGCGAAGCGGCTCGACGGATCGGCGCGGGGGCCGGCTCTGACGACGACGACGGCGGCGATGGCTCTGGGCCGTGGCGGCGGCCGTGGCCTGCATCCTGATGGTCCGCTCTCTGGACATCGTGGCGGCGAACGCGCGGCCCGGAACGGTCCTGCACCGGCTCCATGCGGCCGTCCAGCGCGTCGACGAGGCGGTGTTCACCATGCTCGGTGGCCACCGCGCCGCCCACGGCCCCGCCGACCGCCGGCGCACCGGTGGTGGCGCGGGTCGAACATTAATTCATCGCACACCTTGACATCGAACACATGTTCCGACTATACTGGCGCGCAGACCCAATCGGCGCACTTCGGGCAGCGGCCCGGCGGCGCCGGGCGCATCGGAGCGGTGCGCCCCGTGTGCGACGAGCCGTCGCAGGCGGCGGGGGATCAGCAGTGCGAGGAGGCAGATCATGGCGCGCAGCGAACGACCGCTTACCCAGCGTCAGCTCGAGATCCTGAAGTTCATCGTCCATCGGATCGAGGAGCGCGGCTCGCCGCCGACGATTCGGGAGATCGGCGAGCACAAGGCCGTCCAGATCAGCTCGACGAGCGTGATCAACTATCACCTCAACAAGCTCAAGGAGCGCGGACTGATCTTCCGCGACGACCGCATCTCGCGCGGCCTGTCCATCACGGACAAGGCGCGGCACGAGTTCAGCCAGCTGTTCCGGCCGGAGAGCCGGGTGCGGCTGCCGCTCCTCGGTCGGATCGCCGCCGGCCTGCCGATCCCGGTGCCGGGCGACCAGGACCCGGACGAGTGGGTCGAGGTCACGCGCGATCTCGTCGGCGGCCGTGAAGACGTGTTCGCCCTGGTCGTGCGCGGGACGTCGATGATCGACGCCTTGATCAACGACGGCGACATCGTCGTCATGCAGCGCGCCGAGACGGCGAACAACGGCGAGATGGTCGCGGCGTGGATTGTCGACCGCGAGGAGACCACGCTGAAGCGCTACTACCACGAGCGCGACCCGGAGCGCATCCGGCTGCAGCCCATGAACCCGACGATGGATCCGATCTACGCCGCACCCTCGAACGTCGAGATCCAGGGCAAGGTGATCGCCGTGATCCGCACGATGGACCGGTCGATGCTATCCTCCGCGGCCTAACAGCGGAGGCTTGGATGAGCGAACCACAAAACCCTCTCGCGCTGCTCGCGGCGGCTGGTCAGAGCCCATGGCTCGACCAGCTTCGTCGCGAGTGGACCACCGACGGCACGTTGGGGCGCTGGATCGCCGAAGACGATCTGCGCGGCCTGACGTCGAACCCATCGATCTTCCAGGCCGCCGTGGCGGGCAGCGATGCGTACGACGACCAGATCGCACGCTTGGCCGCGCGCGGGCTGGCCGCGGCCGCGATCTACGACGCGCTCACTCTGGACGACATCCGCGCCGCGTGCGACGTGTTCCGGCCCGTCTGGGACCGCACGGGCGGCGTGGACGGCTATATCAGCCACGAGGTCGCGCCGGCCCTGGCGAACGACACCGAGGGCACCGTGGCCGAGGCGCGCCGCCTGTGGGCCGCCGTGGACCGCCCGAACGTGCTGATCAAGATCCCGGCTACCGCGGCCGGCATTCCCGCGATCCGGCGGTGCTTGGCGGACGGGATCAACGTCAACATCACGCTGATGTTCTCCCTGTGCCACTACGACGCGGTCTCCGACGCCTACCTGTCCGCGCTCGAAGAGCGCCAACACGATGGGCTGCCGATCGACGGCATCGCGTCCGTGGCCAGCTTCTTCGTCAGCCGCGTCGACACGTGGGTGGACGCGCACCTCGACCGCATGGCCGGCGAGGGCGTCGCGGCCGCGGAGGCGGCGGCGCTGCGTGGGCAGGCCGCGACGGCGAACGCGAAGCGCGCCTACCATCGCTTCCAGCAGGCCTTTCAAAGCACGCGCTTCGAGCGCCTGACGCGCCACGGCGCGCGCGTGCAGCGCGTGCTGTGGGCCAGCACGAGCACGAAGGACCCGGCGTACGATGACTTGAAGTACGTCTCACCGCTCATCGGACCGGACACCGTGAACACGCTGCCGCTTGCGACGTACGAGGCCTTCCGCGACCACGGGCACGTGGCTCGGACGCTCGACCTGGACGTGGCGGCGGCGGATGCGGCCGTCGCGCGGTTGTGCGCGCTCGGCATCGACCTCGAGGCGGTCGGCGAAGAGCTATCCCGCGAGGGCGTCGCCAAGTTCGTGGCGGCGCAGGACGGCGTGATCGCGAGCGTCGCGGGCAAGATGTAGGCACGGCACAGTACCGCGCGGCCCAGTACCGCACAGTACCGCACGGCCCAGTACCGCACAGTACCGCACGGCGCGGCGCGTTATCTCCCGCGCACGCCGCCGCCCGTTCCGCACACGCCGGCTACGAACAGGTCGAGCGCCATCGGACCGGCGGTGCGGCCGGTCTTGACGCCGACGTCGATGTCCAGCAGGCGCCTCAGCGCCGCATCCAGGAACGGCGCGCTGAAGCGGCGCGCTTGTCCGGCCAGCTTGCGCGCCACGAACGGCGGGACGCCCACAGCCCGCGCGTGCTCCGCCGGCGGCACGCCGCCGTCCATGAGCGCGCGGATGAGGGCCAGCTGGTGGAACTGGCGCGCGATCTTGCCGAGCAGCGACAACGGCTCCTCGCCGCCCGCCAGGAACGTGTGCAGCAGCGTCGCCGCAGCCGGCCCGTTGCGGTCGGCGATCGCCTCGATCAGCCGGTAGACGTTCTCCGGATCGACGGGCGCCACGAGCCGCTGGACGTCGTCCGCCTCCACCGCGCGGTCGCCGGCCCAGGTCAGGAGCTTCTCGATCTCGCTGTCGCAGCGCCACAGATCGGCCGGACCGTCGGGCGCGAGGGCGGCGGCCAGCGCCTTGGCCGCCGCGGGGCTGAAGGCGCCGCCGCGCCGCGCCGCCCGATCGCCGATCCACGCCGGCAGCCGTTCGGGCGGCGGCGGGTCGAACGACCGCACCGTGACCGCGCCGGCGCTCGCGTCCGCTGCCTTGCGGAGCCACGAGGCCACGCGGTTGTCCGCCTCGAGCGCGCCCTCGGCCAGCAATAGGCGCGTCGTCTCGGGGACGGTCGGCAGGTAGGCCAGGAGGCCGTCGATGAGCGTCGTGCGGCGGTCCTTGCTCTTGTCGCCCGAGCGCGCATTACAGCGGCCCAGCAGGCCACGGACGACGATCAGCCGCTGTCCGCCCATGAACGGCAGCGCGTCCGCCGCGAGCTGCAGCTCGGACACGGTCAGCCGGGCGCCGTCCAGCACGACGCCGTTCAGCTCGGCCATCGCGTCCTGGGCGGCGAAGGCGTCCCGCGCGCCGCGGACGTGCTCGGCGACGGCGAACGCGTCCGCGCCGTGCAGCAGCTCGATCATCCGCGCTGGTCCAAGTGGGTCAGCCCGTCCGTGTCGTCCCGTTCGGAATCCGTCAGCGCTTCGTCGACGATCGTGATTCGGTGAACCGTCAGCCGGCCGCGCGTGGAGCACGTGATCGCCCCGATGCGGGCGTTGCCGACCTCGGGCAGCGTCGTAAAGCGCCGCTGGGCGAGCGGGCCGAGCGGCTGGCTGGCGACGGACGCGAACGTGCCCGCCAACAACATGCGCGGCAACAGCGACAGGCCGCCGCGGCTTCGTGGCAGGGTGGCGGCCGCAAGCGTCGCCACGGCGCCGGCGATGAGGCCGCCGACGACCATGTTCGTGCCGCAGTTCGGGTGGATCGCCAGGCCGGGCTCGTCGGGCAGTCGCGCGAGCGCCTCGTCGACCGCCAGGCGCACGGTGTCCGTCGGCAGGTCGCCGAACAGGTAGAACCCGCCGGAATCCGAGCGGCCGGCCATCGATCGGCCGGGCAGACGCCCGCTGAGGATGTGTACGGCGGCGTGCTCGATGGCGTGGTTGCGGCGCGTGCGGCGCAGCGGCGGGAGGTCGAGGACGTTCATACTGGGCGCTCCATTGGGCCGTGCGCGGCGCGCTAGACCTCGGACGGCAGGAGCGTGGCCAGGTGCTCCGCCATCCGGTCGAGGGCGCGGTCGAGGTCGGGCATCGCGGCGGCGTACGACAGGCGCACGTGGCCGGCGCCGGCGGGCCCGAAGCCGCGGCCGGCCAGGAGCGCGACGCCGGCGTGGGTGAGCAGCGCGTCGGCGAGCTCGAGATCGTCCAGCCCGGTGGCCGAGATGTCCGGGAAGGCGTAGAACGCGCCGGCGGGCCGCGCGCACCGGACGCCGGGCAGCGCGTTCAGGCGCTCCACGACGTGGTCGCGGCGGCGGCGGAACGTGGCGATCATCGCCTCCACGTCCGATTGCGGCCCCTCGATCGCGGCCAGGGCCGCCTGCTGCGTGGCGTCCGCGGCGCAGCTCGTGATGTTGCTCTGCAGGTCGATCAGCGTCGGAGCGAGCGCGGGCGGGAGTGCGGCGTAGCCGAGCCGCCAACCGGTCATCGCGAACGTCTTCGAGCAGCCGTCGAGCAGGATCGTGCGCTCTTGCATGCCGGGCTCGCTGGCGATCGAGCGGTGGACGCCGTCGTAGACCATCCGGCTGTAGATCTCGTCGGACAGCACGAGGACGTCCGGTCGATCGGCCAAGAGGCGCGCCACCGCCGCGAGCGCATCCGATGACATCACGCCGCCCGTCGGGTTGGACGGGGAGTTTAGGACGACCAGCCGCGTCCGCGGCGAGAGGGCCGCGGCGAAGGCGTCGACGTCGAACGAGAAGCCGTCGTCGGCGCGCAGCGGCACCAGGACGGGGGTGCCGCCTGCGTAGGCGGTGATCGTGGCGTAGCTCGGGAAGGCCGGGTCGGGGATGACGACCTCGTCGCCGGCCTGGATGAGGGCCATGATCGTGTAGTAGATGATCGGCTTGCCGCCGGGGGCGACGAGGACGTGCGCGGGCTCCACTTCGATGCCGCGCGAGGCGCTCAGCTGGCGGGCGACGGCCGTGCGCAGCGCCATATCGCCGGCGGCGGGCGTGTAGCGCGTGTGCCCGCTTTGGAGCGCGGCGACGCCGGCGGCGATGACGTTGTCCGGCGTGTCGAAGTCGGGCTCGCCGACCTCGAGGTGGATGATGTCGCGCCCGGCGGCCTCGAGCGCCTTGGCGCGGGCCAAGGTGCTGAAGGACGGGGACGGCATGAGGTGGGCCATGCGGCCGGCAAGTCTCATCGGCAGGATCCTGAAAGCCTCATTCCGGATAACGAACGGGGGAACGGATCATAGCCCAATCGTGCGCGGCGAGGCCGGCCGCACCGTGCGCGTCGTGTCGTGCGAGAGCGTGACCATGCCGACGCCGCCGCCGCCCAGCCGCCGCACGTGCCGCGCATCCGTGACGGCCACATCCGCCGCCGCGTCGTCGCGCGCGCCCGAGAACCACGCCGCCAGCGCGGCGGCCTCGCGCAGCGTCCGCTCCGGCACCGGCCGCCCGCCCGCCTTGACCACGACGTGCGCCCCCGGCACATCGCGGGCGTGCAGCCACGCGTCGCCGCGGGCGGCCAGCGAGAACGTGACGACCTCGTTCTGCCGGCTGTTCCGCCCGACGAGGATCGTCAGGCCGTCCGACGACGTGTAGCGGCGCGGCTTGCTGGCGGCATCCGCCGGGGCGCCGCGCCGCCGGATCGGCGACGCGGCCAGGCCGGAGGCGCCCAGCAGGTCCAGGACGGCGTCGATCTCGGGCCGATTCTCGGCCAGCGCCAGGTCCGCCGTCAGCTGCTCGATCGTCGCCTCCGCGGCGCGGGCGGCGGCGACGCGCTCCGGGACGCCGGCGCCGGCCCGGCGGGCGCGGTGGTAGCGGTCGAAGTACGCCTTCGCGTTCGCGACGGGCGTCAGCGCCGGATCGAGCGGGATCGTCAACGGCGGGTCGACCGGCGCGACCAGGACGGTCGCGCCCGGCTCGACCTGCCACTGGTATGCCAATATCAGATCGCCGGACAGCCGCAGCCGTTCGACCGCCTCCGCCGAGGCGCCCTCAAGCTCGCGCTCGAGCGCCTCGCGCCGCCGCCGCGCCCGGGCCGCCGCCGCGGTCAGCGCGGTGCGGACGGCGGCGCGGGCGTTGTCGTAGCCGTCGCCGCCCTCCATGCGCCCGGCGTCGGCGCGAGCGAGCGCGTCCAGCGTCGTCGGCACGTCCTCGACGGACACGTCGGGCGCGGCCAGATGCGTCAGCCGAAACGGGGCCCAGCCCACGACGTGCCCGTCCGCCGCGCGGACCGCGATCGTCGGCGTCCAAGCGTGCGTCGTCGGCAGGTCGGTCAGGGCGGCGAGGGTCTCGAACAGGGGGGCAGGATCGACGTCGCCGCCGATCGCCCGGGCGTCGTGCGCGGCGCGGAAGACCGCCTCGCGCGCCGCGAGCGGACCGACGCCGCGGACCCGCGCGACGATCGTGCGCCACGCCATGTCGGCGGGCGCGGCGGCGAGCCACGTGGCCACGTCGTCGACGGAGACGGCCTCGGGCGGGCGCTTGAGGGGCGTGGGCGGCGGCGCGTACGGGCGGCCGGGCACGATCGTGCGGGCGCGCGTCTGCGCCGCGGTGACCAGATGCGCGGCGGCCAGGACGGTGCTGTCGGGATCGATCAGGATCAGGTTTGCCATTCGGCCGGTCAGTTCGGCGACGAGGGTCACCGGGGTGGCCGCCTTCCACTCAAAGCGCAGGATCCGCTCGTGCGGCGGCTGAATCACGGCCGCCAGACGCGCGCCCTCCAAGCGGGCACGGCAGGCCAGCGCGAGCGGCGACGGGGCGGATGCGCCGCGCCGCGTGCGCGCATCGGTGACGACGATGCCCGGGTGGTCCGGCGCCGCGGAGAGCGTCAGATAGCGGCGCGCACCGGCGTACAGCTCGAAGCACAGCGTCAGCGCGTCGACCGCGGTGACGTCCTGCACGCGCGCGCCGACGAACGCGCCAAGATCGTCCGCCAGCGCGGCGGCGGCCAGGGCGTCGAGGGACATCGGCGCGCCCGGCGGCTAGAACGCTTTGGCGATGCCCTTGTAGATCGTGAGGTAGATCTCGACGGCCTTATCGTCCAGGTGGTCGAGGTCCGCGGTTCGGATCACCTCATCCCAGCACAGGTGCAGCAGGGACGCGGCGACGGCGCGGTGCATGACCTCGGGATCGTTCGTGTGCGGGAGCTGGAGCCGTTCGTTGTTGTTCATCTGGCATCCTCTGCGTCGATCGGGGCGGACGCGGTTCGTACGGCGGGGAGCCGGAGGGCGATTATCGTCGCGGGGGCGGCAGGCGGCAAGCGACGGGAACGCGCGAGCGCGGCGGCGCGGGTCGGCCGTCGCTCCATTGCGCTCCGCTCCGCCCACCGGAGTAGAATCCTCCGCACCCAACGCGGAGGGGACGATGCGGCTGACGGGCAAAGGTCTTCATGCGGCGCTGGCGCTGATCGAGCGGGTCGACAAGGTTGGCGGCGTGCGCGACATGATCGCGCTGGCGGTGCAGGTCGATGGCTGGGTGAGCCACGGGACGCCGATCCCACTGGGCGCCGGCGCGGTGCACGGGGAGCCCGGCTTTCCGCTGGGCGTCGATCCCGGGTCCGGCCAGGCGATGTGGTTGCTCGAAGGGGCGCGGCTGCTCGTCGCGCCGCCGGGCCTCGGCCGGGTGGACGACCCGACGTCGACGGCGCACTCCGCGGCGGCGGACCCCGAGGCCGCCGTGTTCATCTACGACCTCGCCGACGCGCCGATCGCGCGCGAGGTGATCGCCGACCGGCTGCGCCGGGCGCTGCTCGGGGCGTACGTTCACGACCTGGGCCTGCCGGATAAGGACGGGCCGGTCCTCATCGCGGCCGTCGGCGAGCTGTTGACCTTGGCCGGGGAGGTCGACGTGCGCGCACGGGCCATCCTGCTCGACGCCCTGGACGGCGTCGTCGCGGCCGGTCCGGTCGAGCACTGGGCGCACCTTGCCCTTCGGCTGCGAGCCGGCTTCGAGCGCGCCCTATCCGATCGAGCGCCCGAGTCGCTGGACGTGGCGGTGCGGGCGCTGGTGCGGCTGGCGGCGGTCGGGCCGTTCCCGCCCCAGGAGCCGCGGGCGGGTGCGCGGATCCTCACGACGTTGTTCAACTTTCCGCGCCCCGAGATCCACGCGACGGCGCTGCGCGCGCTGAACGCGCTGCCCGCGGCGGCGCTGGCCCAGGTCGGCGACACCGTCCGTCCGCTGGCGGACGCCGCGCTCTCGAATCCGGACGCCGACGTGCGGCGCCTGGCCAGCGACCTCGAGCTGCGGCTGCGCGGCGAGGAGACGCTGCCGGCCGCGACGGCGATTGTGGCTGGCGACGCGGCCGAGCGCGGCAAGCACCTGCGCGCGTTGGCCGTCGATCCCGACCATCTGATCGTCCTGCTCCCGCGGGTTCTCGAGGCGCTGCGCGACGCGGACGGCACGGTCCGCCGGGCGGCGCTGGACGCCGTCGATCCGGTGCTCAGCGGGCAGGCGGGCGATGCCCGGCTGCGGCAGCGGGTGATCGAGGCGCTGGTCTCGTCCGCGGACGAGCAGCTCGAAGCGGCCGGGTTGGCGGCGATCGACCACGCCGAGCGGCCCGTCGACGACAAGTTGGCCGAGGCGGCGCTGCGCACGGCGCTCGACGGCCCGGCCGCGCTGCGCAAGGGCGTCGTCGAACGGCTCGCGGCGCGGTACGCCGAGGCGCCGTCGGACGGGGCGGCGGAGGCGTTCCTCGGGCTGCTGCGCCATTCCGATCCGATCGTCCGCGAGGCGACGCTTGACAGCCTCGGGACGATCGGGGCGACCCGCGCGCGGCTGCGGGACCTGTTGACGCACGCGCTGATGGAGCAGCTGCGCGATCCGAACCCGACGCTGCGCGCGGCGTGCGGTCGAGCGCTGTTGGCGATGGGGTTCCCGAACGCCGCCGGCATCGTCGTGCAGGCGGTGGTCGATGCGGACGCGCGGGTGCGGCAGGCGCTCATCGAGGCGCTGCGCGCGACGGGCGATGTCGCCCACACGGCCGAGGCGGAGCGGTTGGCGCGCGCGGTCGACGCCGTGTGCCGCGGGACGGCGGCGGTCGAGGGCGACGAGCGGCTGCGCTGGACGACGGCGCTGGCCGAGGTGGTCGACCGGCGCGGCCCGCGGACGGTGCCGCTGCTGCTGTCCGTGCTGGCGACGATCCCGCCGGAAGCGGTCGACCCGTTCCTGCAGTTCGCGATCGGCGAGATCGACCGCCACTTGGTGACGCTTGCGGACGGCGAGGACGACACGATCGGCTCGATGTGCCGCCGCCTGCTGGACGGTCCGACGCCCCAGCCCGTCCACGCGGCGCGCTTGGCCGGCGAGCGCGTGGCGGACGATGCGGCAGCGTTCGACTTCCTCTGGACGATGATGACCGCCGGCCTGCTCGGCCACGCGACGGCGGCGCGCATGGCGCTCGCCCGCCTCACGCAGACCCCGAAGTCGCCGCCCGTGCTGCGCGAGATCGCCCAAGCCTACTGGTCGACGAGCGATGCGGCCAAGCGCGATGTCCTGCGCGGCTGGTACGGCGCGGTGCCGCCGCTGCCGCGGGGGTAGGGGATGGCGAGGGTGATGCCGCAGGCCGGCGCGTTCGCGTTGTCGGCGCCGTACTGACCGTGCGTGCGCTGGTCCAACGCGTCTCGCGCGCTTCGGTGACGGTCGACGGGGTGGTGGTCGGCGCGATCGACCGGGGGTTCCTCGTGCTGCTGGGCGTCGCGGCGACCGATACGGCCGCCGAGGCGGACTGGCTGGCGGACAAGGTCGTCGGGCTGCGGTTGTTCGCGGGCGAGACGGGGCACTTCGATCGAGGGCTGGCCGATGTCGGCGGCGCGGTGCTCGTGGTCAGCCAGTTCACGCTGTACGGCGACGCGCGAAAGGGCCGGAGGCCCGACTTCACGCGGGCGGCGCGGCCGGAGGTGGCCGAGGGGCTGTACGAGCGGTTCGCGGAGCGGATTGGGGCGCGTGGGGTGGCGGTGGCCAGGGGGGTGTTTGGGGCGATGATGGATGTGGCGTTGGTGAACGAGGGGCCAGTGACGGTGATGGTGGAGCGGGAGCGGGCAGGGGAGGGGAGTGCAGAGCCGCAGGGCCTCGGCGGGGGTGGCGGGGCGCCTGAGTTCGTGCGTTA
>JBDTSC010000069.1:0-12288 GCA_039931375.1 Ardenticatenales bacterium | reverse complement strand
TGCAGGGGCCAGGTGGCCCCTGCTTAATGCACGAACTCATGCGCCACGCCACCCCCGCCGAGGCCCAGCGGCTCTGCACCCCCTCCCCACCTACGTATCCTCCAGGACGCTGCTTGAAGCAAGCGCCCCGGGGCAGTCGCCAAGTGCGCCGAACGTAGTGCGCCGCGGTGAAGCACCGTTTCGTCCCCCTTGACCCCCCACCCCTCCCCCTGATACCCTCGCCCGCGCGCCAAACCACCACCACCCGGAAGTGCCCGCATGCCCCACGCGCACCTCGCCGACGCACGTCCGACGTGGACGCCGACGACCCGCGCCGTCGCGTTCGCCCTGGCGGCCACGTCGATCGCCGCGCTCCTCAGCGAGTTCTACGGCGTGTCGTCCATGCGCGCGTTCGTGCTGTGGGTGCAGCTGCCGGCGATGGTCGTGCTGCTCGCCTGGGCCGTCGCCGCCCGCTCACGCGGCGATGGGCGCCTCGCGCACGCGGTGTTCGTCGGCCTCGCGGCCGGATTCGTCGCGGCGCTCGCGTACGACGTATTCCGGCTGCCGTTCGTGTACGCCAGGCCGCTCGGCATCGACGGCATCGTCCCGGCGATGCCGCTCTTCAAAGTGTTCCCGCGCTTCGGGGCGATGATCCTCGGCCAGCCGCTCGAGCAGACCGCGTACAGCCTGCAAGCACAGCTCCTCGGCTGGGCGTACCACTTCAGCAACGGCGCGACGTTCGGCGTGATGTACCTGGCGCTGGCCGGCGACCCGGCGCGGCGCTCGCCATGGTGGGGCATCGTGTTCGCCGTCGGGCTCGAGATCGGGCTGCTGCTCACGCCGTACGCCCAGCTGTTCGGCATCACGATCACGCCGACGTTCATCGCCGCCACGCTCACGGCGCACCTGGTGTTCGGGGCGGTGATGGGCCTGCTGGCCAAGCGCTGGTGGCGCGCCGCATGAACGAGGCCGTATACATAAACGGGGCCGCACGCACTGGGGATGAGACGATGCACGGTTCACGTCCACGCACCCACCTCGCCGCGCGTCGACGCGCCGCTGCCGATGGCGCCGCCGCGCGGTTCGTGCGCCTTGCCGCCGCGGCGACGCTGCTCGGCGCCGCCGTCGCCGTCGCCGCGTGCGGCACTGCGAGCGGCCGCGAGGTGATCGTCTACACGTCCGTGGACCAGGAGTTCGCGGAGAAGGCGTTGGATCGCTTCGAGGCGCAGACCGGCATCACCGTCAAGGCCGTGTACGACGTCGAGGCCGCCAAGACGACGGGCCTCGTGAACCGCTTGATCGCGGAAAAGGACCGCCCGCTGGCGGATGTCTGGTGGAGCGGCGAGTTCGCGCAGACCGTCGACCTGGCGAACAAGGGCATCCTCGCGCCGTACGTCTCGCCCGCCGCCGCCGACATCCCGGCCGCCGATAAGGACGCGGGCGGGCTGTGGACCGGCTTCGGCGGCCGGGCGCGGGTGTTGATCGTCAACACGGACGAAGTGCCGGTCGACCAGCGTCCGGCGTCGATCCGCGACCTCGTCGACTCAACCGTGCCGGCCGATCGCATCGGCCTGGCCCATCCGGTGTTCGGGACGGCGGCGACGCAGTCCGCGGCGTTGTACGCGGCGTGGGGCGCGGCGAAGGCCAAGACGTTCTACGGCGATGTCGCCGCGCACGGCGTGCGGATCGTCGACGGCAACGCGGTCGTGCGCGACCTCGTGGCGTCCGGCGAGCTGGCGTGGGGCGTCACGGACACGGACGACGGGTGCGGCGCGGTGAAGAAGGGCGCGCACGTCACGCTGATCTTCCCGGACCAGGCGGCCGGCGGCCTGGGCACGCTGGTCACGCCCAACACCGCCGGCCTGATCGAGGGCGCGACGCATGACGCCCAGGCCAAGGCCCTCATCGACTACCTGCTCAGCCGCGACACGGAGGCGGCGCTGATCGCGGACGATTGGATCCAGCTCTCGCTGCGCGGCGTCCAGGGCGACTCGGGCTGCGCGCTGCCGGCGGGCGTACAGGGCATGGACGTCGACCTCGCCGCGATCGCCGCCCACATCGACGAGGCCAAGACGGACATGGGGGCGATCTTCGTCCGATGACGAGCGCCCGCATCGCCAAAGCGGGCGGCCTGGCCGCGTTCTTCGCGCTGGCCTACGGCCCGATCGTCGCCCTCGGCTGGGCGGCCGCGCGCTTCGTGGTGCGCAGCCCGGCGGCGGCGGCGACGATGCTGCCGACGATGCGCACGTGGCCGATCCTGGCGCGCAGCGTCGGCTTTGCCGCGGCGGTCAGCGCGTCGGCGATGGTGCTGGGCGTCCTGATCGTCACCGGCCTGTGGCGACTCCGTCGAGGAGCCAAGGCATCGCGCGCATCGCGGGCACTATGGGCCGTGCTGGCGCTGGCCGGCGTGCCGCCGTACGTCCACGCGCTGGCCTGGACATCGACGATGACGGCCGTCAGCGCGCTCGGGGTGGCTGGAGCAGGGCGGCGGATCCCGTTCACCGGGCTGTACGCGGCCGGCTGGGTCAGCACCCTGGCGCTGCTGCCGTTGGCCGTGGCGCTTGCGCTGGTGGCGCTCGAACATGTGCCGCGCACGCTGCGCGAGGCGGGGCAGCTCGAGCGGCCGGACGGCGCGGTGCTGCGGTGGATCGTCCTGCCGCTGGCGGCGCCGACGCTGCTGATGGGCGGCGCGCTCCTGTTCCTGATCACGGTCCTGGACTACAGCGTGACGTCCCTCTACCAGGTGACGCTGTACGCGCTCGAGATCTTCGTGGCCTTCAGCGAGAAGAACGAGGCTGCGGCCGCCGCGCTGTCGGCCGTGCCGCTGATGGTCGTGTGCGCGGTTGTCGTGGCCGGGATGGCGCGGCTGATGCCGCGGGCGATGCAGGCGCCCGAGCGCGGCGGGATGAGCCCGGGATGGCGGCCGCAGTGGCCGGCGGGTCTCAGGCGCGCGCAGGGCATCGCGCTCGTCGTGCTCGCGGCGGCCGTCATCGTGCCGTTCGTGAGCCTGACACGCCTGGCCGCCGTGTCCCCGGCGGCGCTCGAGACGCTGGCCAAGACGACGGACGAGATCGTCTACTCGTTGGCCGTGGCCTTGAGCGCGTGCCTGGTCGCGCTGCCGCCGGCGCTGGCGGCCGCGCTGTGGCTGCACGATCGGCCGCGGTCCAGCGTGGCCTGGTTCGCGGCGTGCCTGCCGCTGGCGTTCCCGTCGTCCCTCATCGGGATCGGTCTGATCACCGCGTTCAACACGCCCGTGATGCCGCTGCACGGCACATCCGCCATGCCCGTCCTGGCCGGCGTCGCGCGCGTCGCGCCGCTGCTGGCGCTCCTGTTGTTCGCCCAACGCTCGCGCCTGGACCCCGCCCTGCTGGACGCGGGCCGCGTCTTCCAGACCAGCCCGTGGCACGGCGCGCGGCGCGTCCTGCTGCCGCTCATGCTCCCCGGCTTCGTCGCCGCCGCCGCCGTCGGCTTCGTGCTCACGCTGGGCGAGCTCGGCGCGACGCTGATCGTCGCCCCGCCGGGGAGGGCGACGTTGACGATGCGGATCTACACGTATTTGCACTTCGGGGCATCGGACAGCGTGGCGGTACTGTGCCTCGTGCTGCTGTTGGCGGCGCTGGCCGCGGGGGCCGTGGCGGCGGCGGCGGTTGGGGCGATGTGGGGGGACAAGGGCGATGCGGGGGTGGCTGACGTGGATGGCGCGGGCGCCGTTGGCGACGTGGACGACGCCGGCCAGGCGGGCGCATGATGGATGTGTCACCGATGGAGCGAGAGCCCAGATGAACCTCCAAATCACCGACCTCACGTTCGCCCGCGGCGACCGCACGATCCTCGACGGCCTGTCGCTGACCGTCGCGTCCGGCGAACGCTGCGTCATCCTCGGCCCATCGGGCAGCGGCAAGACGACGCTGCTGCGGCTGATCGCCGGCCTCGAGCGGCCCGCCGGCGGTGAGATCCGCCTGGACGGGACCGTCGTCAGCGCGCCGCCGCCGGCGCGGATGACGCCGCCGCATGCGCGCGGCATCGCGATGGCCCTCCAGTTCCCGGCGCTCTGGCCGCACATGACCGTCCTGGACAACGTGACGTTCGGGCTCGCGGCCCATGACCGCCGCGGCGCGCAGGCGATCGGCGAGGCGCGCCTGGCGGACGTCGGCCTGGCCGGCTACGGCGGGCGCTACCCGCACCAGCTGTCCGGCGGCGAGGCCAAGCGCGTCGCCCTGGCGCGCGCGCTCGCCCCCGATCGCCCGCTGCTCCTGTTGGACGAGCCCCTCGTGCACGTCGAGCCGGCCCTGCGCGACACGCTGCTCGCGGTGATCGACGCGCGGCTGCGGGCGAGCGGGGCCACGGTGGTGTACGTCACGCACGACGCGGCGGAGGGCGATGGGGTGGGGGGGCGCCAGGTGTGGATGAAGGATGGGAGGGTGCAATGATCGAACATGTTGACATCACCAGCGCCGCGCACAAGGCGGACCCGTTCCCGTACTACGGTCGCCTGCGCGCCGAGTCGCCGGTGCACGAGGTGCTGCTGCCCGGCAAGCAGAAGGCGTGGCTGATCACGCGCTACGACGACGTGGTGGCCGCGCTCAAAGATGAGCGACTGGTCAAGGACCCGCGAACCGCGTGGACGGCGGAACAGGCGGCCAAGGCGCCGTGGGTGCCAGCGGTGTTCAAGCCGCTCGAGCGCAACATGCTGGACCTGGACGGCGCCGACCACGCCCGCCTGCGGTCGCTCGTGCACATGGCGTTCACGCCTCGGATCGTCGAGCGGATGCGCGAGCGGATCCAGTCGCTGAGCGAGGAGCTGCTCTCGCAAGCCATCGCCCGCGGCCGCTTCGACCTGATCGCCGACTACGCCCTGCCGATCCCGACGACGATCATCGCCGAGATGCTGGGCGTGCCGGCCGGCGACCGGCTGCGGTTCCATCGCTGGTCCGCCACCGTCGTGAGCGCCGACCGGTCGCAGGTGGGGATGCTCCGCGTCATCCCGCGCCTATGGCTCTTCCTGCGCTACGTGCGCACCCTCATCGCCGCCCGCCGCGCGGCGCCGGGCGACGATCTGCTCAGCGCCCTCGTGCAGGCCGAGGCGGAAGGGGCCAAGCTGAACGATGACGAGCTCGTGGCGATGGTCTTCGTGCTGCTGATCGCCGGCCACGAGACGACGGTCAACCTGATCGGCAACGGCGCGCTGGCGCTGCTGACGCACCCGGACCAGATGGCGCGGCTGCGGGCGGACCCCGGCATCATCAAGCCGGCCGTCGAGGAGCTCCTGCGCTTCACGAGCCCGGTCATGACCGCCACGGAACGCTACGCCCGCGAGGACATGGCGCTGCACGGCGTGACGATCCCGCGCGGCTCGCTCGTGCTGGCCGTCCTTGCCTCGGCCAACCGCGATCCGGACCCGTTCCCCGACCCCGACACGCTCGACCTGACCCGCGACCCGAACCGCCACGTCGCCTTCGGCTTTGGCGCGCACTACTGCGTCGGGGCGCCGCTGGCGCGGTTGGAGGGGCAGATCGCGATCCGCACGCTGGTCGAGCGCGCGCCGACGCTGCGGCTGGCGGTGGACGACGGGGCGGTGCGGTGGCGGAAGGGGATGGTGCTCAGGGGGGTTACGGCGTTGCCGGTGGCGGTGGGGCGGTGAGCAGGCCGGACGGATGTCCTGCTCGACGCTAGACAAGAAGATCGTCGACGACGATCGCTGCCGCTGACCCACACCGCACCCACACCGGCTCAATCTCCCCCACCGCCCGATCGAACAGCCCCCCCTGCCGGTCCGCCCGAAACAGCTGCGCGAAGTCCTCGGCCGCGAACGCCTTCCGCAGCCGCCCGGCGTACGACGTCACGAGCACCCGCACGTAGTGCTCCACGTCGTAGTCCCGCCGATCGTCCGCCGCACCGTGCCGCGGCATGTCGTCTTGCACATCGCCGCCGTCCCGCGCGTCGCCGTCGGGCCGGTCGCCGCCGTCCGGCGGCTGCTCCCCGTCGTCGTCCGGCAGCCACACGTACCGCTTACCGCTGGCCCGATAGCACCGCACCCGCTCGCCCGGCGACCAGCGCGTGCGCCCCGCCGCCAGCAACGCCTCGTACGCCGCCTCGCGATGGTCGGCCCGGACGACCATATACGCTTCCGGCGTCTTCGTCAGCCGCACGCGGGTGGCGACATCGGCGGCGGGCAGGATGCGGTCCGTCAGCGCGGTGACCGTGTCCAGGAACGCCGTTTGCACCGCGGGGATGTCGCCGACGAGCGTCGCGTGGAGCGCGCGGTGCAGGAAGCGCACCCCGTACGGCTCGGAGCGGCTGGAGCGTAGGGCGACGCCGCGGACGATCAGCGAGCCGACGTTGTCCTCGCCGTGCGTCCCGCCGCCTGCGTCGCCGCGCGTGTCGCCGCTCGTGTCCCCGCTCGTGTCCCCGCTCGTGTCCCCAGTGGCAGCCCCATACGTGAGCAGCGCGTAGTTCTTCACCTCGTGGCTGAGCATCGCCTTGAAGCGGCCCTCGTACTCCAGCCGGATGCCGTCCGGCAGCTCGCCGGCGACGTCGGCCACCAAGCTGCGCTCCTGCGCCTCCGTCCAGCCGACCGGCGCGCAGAAGTACACGCCGTCCGTGTCCGCTTCGATGAGCACCATCCCGCGCGAGCGCAGCGCCTCGACGACGTTGCCCAGCACCTCGCGCCCGCGGCGCGTCACCTCGTCCGCGGCGCGGCGGTCCGCGAACAGGGCCATCGAGCCGGCCGCCATGTAGCCGTAGGCGGAGTTGATCAGCAGCTTCATCGCCGCCTGCATCGCGTCGTGGTGGCCGCGCTCGAGCGAGCCGGGCGCCGCCGTGCGCAGCGCGTCCTTGTGGCCCAGGCGCAGCGTCGTCAGCGTCCCGACGATGTGCAGCAGCGCCCCGAGCCGGTCGCACGCCGGGCCGATGCGGTAGGCGCGCATGAGCGACGGGTACATCGACGCGATGTCGACCTTGACGACCTGCTCCGCGACGCCGGTGGCGAACAGGTGCAGCGCGCCGCCCGTGTGGCCGTCGAGATCCTCCTCGCCACGCGCCGCGCCGTACGGCAGGGCAGCGCCGGCGTGCAGGTAGGCTCGCACGAGCATCGGCTCGAGGATCCCCATCGCCGGCCCGGCCGAGGCGAGCTGCTCGTAGCGGCGCGGGGCCATGCCGGCCAGCGCGAACGGCGCCCCGAGCAGCCGCCGCGACAGGCCGTCCACCTCGGCCACGTCGTCCTGCGCGTAACGCCGCACCCGATCGGGGTCATCGACATACGTCCGGTACACCGCCGCCCCTGCAATGTACGTCCGCTCCGGCCCGGCGACGCCGAAGTGCCGCGCGACGTCCTTCAGCCCGTGGCTGGGCAGGTCCCGCGCCACGAAGTCGTGCCGCCGCACGGCGTCCAGCGTGTCGATCAGCTCGCGTCCCGCGACCGTGTAGCGGATGGTGCGCCGGCGGCGGCGCGCGTCGGGGGGCGGCTGCGGCAGGCGATCGAGGAGCGGCGGCGCGCCGGCGCGGCCGAGCGCGAGGGGCACGCCCAGGTGCGCGGCGCGCGACTCGAGAAACGGCAGATCGAAGCCGAACAGGTTGTGGTTCTCGATCACGTCGGGATCGCGCGAGCGGACGATGTCGCACAGCTCGGCGATCAAACGCCGCTCGTCGTCCGGCCGCGGCGCCTCGATCGTCGCCTCGAAGCCCCCGCTGTCGCGCACGGCGACGAGGAAGATGCGGCCCCGCTCGGGATCGAGCGACGTCGTCTCGAGGTCGAACTGGAGGCGGTGCAGGTCCGTGTAGACCAGGCCGCGGAAGTACGTGCGGCCCGTGCGCATGAGGTACTGCTCGACCGGGCCGACGCGGTAGTACGCGTCGAGGTCGCGCAGGCTTGCCACGCGGCTGCCGAGCCGCCGCTCCGCGCCCGCCAGGATCGGGCGCTCGAGGTCGCGCGATGTCGGCGCCGAGAGGACGTAACGGTAGTCGCCCATGGCGCCGTCCAACTCGCGGTACGTGACCCGCGCCCGGGCGGCCAGACTCGTCGCCGACGCCGTTCCCTCTGGATCCGCCGCCGACGACAACGCCGAACCCGGCGACCCCGCCGCATCGCCCGCGCCGTCGCGCATGAGCGCCGGTCCGAGGTGGGCCAGATCCGCGAGCGTCGTCGCGAACAGCCACGGACGGAAGCGCTCCCGCTCGCGGACGATCCGGCCGCCCTCGCGGCGCCACACGATGGCCCGCCCGTCGCGATCCGCCCAGACCGACACGATGCCGGGCGTCGGGTCCCAGCCGAAGACGGCGGGGTCGATGGGCGGGGCGGTGGTCACGGGGGAAGGATAGTGGTAGGGTGCGCGGATGTCACGAGGATCGGACGGGCAGGAGGATCTCGCCGGGATCAACCCACGCCCGCCCGATCGACTACCGCCGACGCGACCAGAAGATCTCCGGCGGGCAACGAACCGTGCCCACGAGATCGCCGAAGATCGCGCCGAGCTGCGCGTCGCGGGCGGCCGGGAGGAAACGCGCCGGACCGCTGGCCATCGCCGCCAGCGTCGCCACGTTCATGTCCGGCCCCATGCCGACGACGTAGACCGTGATGCCGTGCTCCTTGGCGTCCGCGGCCGCCGCGACGGACGCATCGCCCCCGGATGGGTTCGTTTGGCCGTCGCTCAGCACCACCATCGCGCGCAGGTGGCCCGGTCGGTGATGCGGTCCCGTCAGCTCGGCGGTCGCGCGCTGCACGCCCAGTTCGAGGCGGCTGTTCGGGCGGATCGGGGTGAACGTCCGCAGCACGGCGTCCAGCCGATCGCGATCGCTGCTGAGCGGTTGAAGCAGCAGGTCCGTGGCGTTGAACGCGAGCACCGCCAGCTGATCGCCGTCCGGACGGAGGCGCAGGCCGGCGGCGAACAGGCGGGCCGCATCGAGCGCCACCTCGTGCTTGGGCCGCCCGTCCTCGCTGCGCAGGAGCATGCTGGTCGACGCGTCCAACACCAGCGCGATGTCCACGAAGAGGTCCGTCGGCGGGCACGTCGGGTCGTTCAGGACGATGGGCAGATAGACGCGGTGCACGAGGCGCGCGTCGGGTGTGGCAGTGGCCGGGGGGCCAGGCGGCGCCGGACTGGGGCACAGGTTCACGACGAGTTGATCGAGCAGCTCCATCAACGCGTCGAACTCTTCGGCAAAGAAGAAGTTCGCGTCGGCGGGCGCGGAGGCCAGGCGGCGCATCAGATCGGCGTCGATACCCTGGCCAACACCGATCGTGAGCACTCGCACGCCCGCCGCCTTCGCCTGATCGGCGACCGGCTGTGGGTCGCCCTCGTTGGGCTGCCCGTCGCTCACGAGCACGATCACGGATGGGACGTGCGGGCGTCCGTGGGCGGCCACTTCGTTCAAACCGATCCGCAGGCCGTCGTCCATGTCCGTGCTGCCGCCCAGCAGGTGCATGCTCGCGATCGTCCGGTTCAGGGCAGACAGGTCGTCCGTCAACCCGATCTCCAGCCGATTCTGGCTCGGTGAACTGAACTGGACGATGCCGATGTGCGCGCCGTCCGGGCCAACGCCCAGGCTGGCCACGAACGCCCGGCTGAACGCGCGCACGACCTCGTAGTCCGCCGTGCCGATGCTGCCCGAGCTGTCCAGCACGAGCATGACGTCGACCGCGCTGCGACACGCGGGCGCCAGCGTCGGCCGGGGCGTCGGCGCGCCGGCGCCGGGCGCGACCGGCTGCGTCGTCGGCACGGCGGTCGGCGCCGGATCGCCCGGCTGCGTCGGCAGCGGGCCGGCGATGGCGGCGCAGCTGACGTCCGCCAGCGCGGTGCGCCAGGCGTTTGCCGAACAATCGGTGCTCGTGCCGTAGGTGTAGGCGGTGTGGATCCACGTCCGCCCGGTGATGGGGTCGAGGCTGATGCCGTTGTGGAGGCCCCAGCGGTTGTAGTCCGATCCGCCGAGCCGCACGTAGCACCCTTGGCCGTCGACGATCGGCACGAGCTGCGCGTCCGTCACGCCGGGCGGGGCAAAGGAGCGGCGGCAGGCGTAGTCGCCTTCGATCGGCACGCGCCGCCCCGCCCGGTTGAACGCGACGACGGCGTTGCCGGCGGCGTCGGGCATGATCTCCGGGTCGAAGAAGTACGTCTCCGGCTGGCCGAACGTGCCGGACTGCTCGACCCGATCCTCGTCCAGGCCGATCTCATACCACCGCGCGCACGCCCGGAGCGTGCCGTCGCCCGGCCAGTCGCAGGCCACGGTGTGCGCCGTCCAGAGGCTGCGGCCGCGCTGGACGACGGCATGAAGCGAAGCGCTGCCGGTGGACACGAGCGTCGCCGTGCCGGGCTGCTCGGCGTCGGGCGCGATGCTGTAGGCGCGGGTGGGCAGCGTCGTACGGCTGAGCGCGCGGGGCGGATCGCCGAGCACGGGATCCGCCGGGTCGGTACGCACGCGCCATCGGGTGAGGGATGCGCCCTTGTCGAACCGCGCGTTCATGAGGAACGCCTCGTGATCGTCCCCTTCGCCCAGCACCGGGCGCAGGTCCGACACCCGGCCGCCATCCTCGTCGTGGAGGTCCCACACGTCGGACCATCGGGCCGGCGCGGTGCACGCCCGGTCATAGACCACGGACTTCGCAAAGAAGCGGGCCTTGGCGTACGCGAACGAACCGTCCGGGCCGTTGAACATGTTCGCCGTCACCACGACCGCGTCCGCGTTCACGCCGGTGCGCGCCGTCGTGGCGAACGTCTGGGTGGCCGCGGTGCCGTTGAGGCGCGCGTCCGACCCGAACAGGCACCAGCGACCGAGCGGCTGCTCGCTGTCCGAAACCGCCAGGAGCACGAGGGACGTCCCGTCGCCGCGGCCGGCGAGAGCCGTCAGCACGAAGCGTTGGGCGGCGGCGTCATACAGCACCCAGGGCTCGGTCACGAAGAAGCCGCTGACCCCGAGCGGCGCGAGCACCGGGTTGAACCAGCTGCGCAGGCTGGCGCTCGTGGCCATGGCGCCGTCTTTGTCGAAGATCCGCAACCGCGAGTTCACCGTGGCCACGAGGTGATCCGGCCCCGCCGCGATCTGCGGGCTGGCCGGCAGCCAACCGGTGTACGGAAACCCGTCCCACACCCCCACCAGACCGCCGCCGGCCGCACTCCGCGCCGCTCCGGCCGGCCGCACGCCTGCGGGCACGTCGGCCAGCGGGCCGGCGAGCGGGCCGGCAAGCGGGCCGGCGAGCGGCCCGACAAGCGATCCGGCGCCGGATCCCTCGACGCGGACGTCGTCGTCGCTCGGCACCTGGCTCGCGTCCAACACGCCGACCATCGACCCGTCGTGTCCGTTCGCCGCCTGCCCGATGCCGCGCGTGTCCGGCGCGCCGCCCGCGGACGTCGCGGGCGCGGCCGCGCGAACCGGGGCCGGAGGCCGGGCAGGGGTGGTCCGCGACGCGACCAAGAGGATCGTGATCGCAAGGCACACGATGGCGCGGCGGCGGAAGGCCTGCAGCCGCGAGGGGGCGATGGGCGAGCGGCGGATGGCGTCCATGGCGAGCGGCTCCAATGGGATCGAGTCGGGGATGGTGCGCGGGTCCCTGGGGGGACTAGGGTCGATGGGCGTATCGACATCCTCGGCGCACGGACGGCGACATCGACCTTTGGTCCATGAGAATCCGCCACCACCGTCGACGACCAGCCGCGGCCGGCGAAGGTGGTGCGCTCCCCGCCTCGGACCGTTGACCGTGGCAGGTCGCCGGACTATGCTGTGAGAGTGGGGACTAACACGCCGGCGCAATCGAAATCGCACCCTCACCGCATCGTCCTCCCAACCGTCCTCCCCACCGTCCTCCCCACCGTCCTCCCCACTCCAGAGGCCCTCGCGGATGCCGCCGCCGCGCGCTTCGCCTGCGCCGCCGCCGACGCCGTTCGCGCCCACGGTTCGTTCGTCGTCGCCCTGTCCGGCGGCACGACGCCGCGGCGGATGTACGAGCGCCTGGCCGCTCCGCCGTACGTCGACGGCGTGCCCTGGCGGCATGTGCACGTCCTTTGGGGCGATGAGCGCTGCGTGCCGCCGGAGGACGCCGCGAGCAACGTTCGCATGGCGCGCGAGGCGCTGCTGGACCATGTGGCGATCGCGGCCGAGCATGTCCATCGGATCCGGGGCGAGGTCGAGCCTGTCGACGCCGCGGCGTCGTACGAGCGAACGCTGCGTCGCCTCCTCGGCACACCGCACGGCCCGCCGCGCACCGTTCCCGGCGCCCGCATCGACCTCGTTCTGCTCGGGCTGGGCGAGGACGGCCACACGGCATCGCTGTTCCCGCGCGTAGACGGCGATGGTTCGAAGGATGCCGCGAGCGTCGACGGC
>JBDTSC010000068.1:0-12291 GCA_039931375.1 Ardenticatenales bacterium | reverse complement strand
GTCACGTCTCCCGGCGGCGCTGGCACGAGTTCCCAGTGCCCACCGTCCCGAAACAGGCGGCGGCACGTAGATGTCGGCGGCGCGGAAGTCGACATGCGTCCGCGTCACTTCGTGGCCGGAGGTGTCCGGCGGGGCGTTCAGCCAAAAGTTACCGTAGTCGAAGTCGAGCGTGATGCCGTCCCCGACGAACTGACCGACGAACTGACCGACGAACGAGTCGACGCCCTCCTGCGACTCGTACCGCCAGCCGGGCGGCAGCGCTGCGGAGAACGGCCCCCTATTGGTCCGCATCCAGCCGGTCGGATCGCCTTGTTCGCAACGCGCTAAACCAGTCGCGTGCAGGTTACTTGACATCCGGATCACGTCCCCGTGACGAGTCCGCGCCACGACCACTTCGGCATCGTCAAGCCATCCGGCACGTCCTCCGCCGAGCGGTCGTAACGAGCCATCGTGGTCGTCGTGGCCCAGGCGAAGTAATCGTGCAGCACGCGGCGGAGTCGCTCGTCATGGGCGAGGCCGACATCGTCCAGCGCCTGGTCGAAACACGCGATCGCACGCTGGTCCATCTCCTCGTGCGTCCCGTTGCCGCTGTGAATTCGGACGACGGAGGTCTCATCACCGTATCGATCCGAGTAGGTGGTCGGTCCACCAAGCGCCTCCGCCCAGTACGCGGCAAGGCGCTCGGTGTGGTCCGGGTGGTATCCGTGGCTGAAGGCATGGCCAACCACTTCGTCCGCCAACACCCGAGCGTGCCACGCGCTGGCCAGTCGTCGCAGCCCTTCGGTACCTCCTACGGCTTCGTAGATCGTCTGCATGGTGCCCTCGGCGTTCATGGGAGATCCAGAGTAAGCGCGCACATCGGACCCGCCAAGTATCTCATTGTCCCGCGCCAGCCCGCCGGGCCGTAGGCCGCGGGCCGCAGGCCGCGGGCCGTACGATCATCATCCGTTCTGCTCCGCCAACGAACCGCCCGCGTCACCCAGGAAAGTCACGGGGGATGTCGATGGGCGGCCGGTCGATCGGTGGCCGCTCGATCGGTGGCCGCTCGGCCGTCGGGCGGTCCACGTGCACGCTCGCCGCGAGCTCCGCGATCCGGGCGGTGATCAGGTCGTGCAGGCCGGCCAGGTCGGCCCGTGCGTCGACCGGTCGGGGGTCGGATGCGACGGCTTCCTCGGTGACGCGGGCGAGCGTCGGATCGGGGTCCCACAGGGGGTTGCCGGGGCGGCCCAGCTGGGCGAGCAGCTGCTCGACGGCCGCACGAACGTCCGGCGATCCTTCGCGGCGGGCGTCGACGTACGCCCTGAAGCACGCACCGTTCGCCGCCTCCAAGCCGGCCACTTCAGCCCGCCAGCCGGTCACCTCCAGGGCCAGCGCGCTCGAAACGCCTGTGTCGTCCTCGCCGCCATCGCTGTCCTCGCCGTCCTCGCCGTCCTCGCGGCAGCGAACCGACACGGGCAGCGCGTAGTTGCCGTCCTCGGCGCGGTTGACCAGGCGCAGCATGTCGCCATCGACCGCGGCGCGCACGACGATGCTTCGCCGCTCGCTCTCGCCAAAGCTCGTCAACTTGTCCGCGCCCGATTCCTCCTCGGCCGGCCGGCCGATGACGTAGGTGTGGACCGCGGGCAGCGTGACGTCGGTGTTCTCGCCGTCGACTAGCGCCTGCCCGCCCACCGACCACGCCAGCACGGGCCGCGAGAAGCCGACGGGCCGCGCCCGCACCATGTGCTCCGCGGTCTCCTCTTTAATGGTGTAGGAAAGTTCGGCCATGCCGCAGTCGGGCAGGATCTCGAACGGCTCGACACCCGACCGTCGCGTGGCGCCCACAGTGCTGGCGGGCGGCTCCGCTTGCAGCCAGATCCGACGCTGGGCCCGCTCGAGCGCGCTGACGCGCGGCGACGTCGGCATCGTGGGTTGGGTGACCGCGTAGACCATCCGGACGAAGCAGTAGACGGGAAGCAAGGCGCCGTCGTCGTCCGTCACGTCGATGTTGTGCACCACATGGATCGGCTCCGCGGCCGTGGCGTCGTTGAAGGACAGCGTGACGCCATCGCTCATCTCCGAGTTGGGGTCGTAGATCCGCAGCGTGATGTCATGGCCGGACACGTCGTAGGCGTAGGCGAGCACCTGGTGGCAATCGCCCAGGTGGGCCGGGTTGCTGGACTTGACCGTCTGGATGAACAGCGGCGAGGGCAGCCCGTTGTCGATGTCGCGCTTGATGAGCGGCCACTCCTGGTGGGCCATCACGGCCGCCCGTCCGCTGGCCAACCCCAGCCGGCTGAGCACGGACTCGTCGGCGTCCGGATAGAGCTCGGACATCAGGCTGAGCATCAGCGTCACGGTGGCGGGGTCGAAGGAGTCGAACAGGCGGTCCACGAGGTAGAGGAACAGCGCGTCCTGCTCGCCGGGCGGGGCATCGGTCCGCGGCGGGATGACCTGGCCGGTCAAGAAGTAGTCGAGCGCCGCGAACACCATGCCCCCGCACAGGCCCATGGCGGAGTCGCCGTACTTCTGGGCAAACGCGGTGCCCCGCAGGAACGGCAGGGTGTACGGCGTCTCCGGCCAGCTGTTGCTGAACTTGAACCCGTCGCGGCTCGGCCGGAAGTCGGTGGCGACCTCGCCGCGCGGCTGCAGGGTAAACGTCACCGTGGAATGGGTCGTCCCCGATGCCCACCACGATGCGTAGTGACCGCCGTCCGTGTCGGTATGAAAGGCGTTCGAACCCAGATAGGGGTTGTCGGCGTGCAGATACACGGTCGCGGCTGGGTCGTCCCCGATCCGGTAGGTCACCCGCCCCTCGCACCCCTCGAGGAGGCCCGTCGAGATCAGCCGCATCGTCACTGTGCCGCCAGGCTCGATCCGCGCCGGCGGTGGCCACGACCAACGCCCGTGCGGCGGCGGTGCGTCGACCAGGGTGAGCGGCTGCTCGGTCCGGTTCTCGAGGATCAGGTTGACGCTCGTCACGACCACGTCCCTCCCTTAGTTATCCGGCTCGTCCGACGCGCTCATTTGGAACCGTTCTACCCGAGCTGCTCGGCCAGCGCAAGGAGGATGCCCTCGGGGCCGCGGATGTAACAGAGCCGGTAGAAGTCCTCATACTGTGTGACCTCGCCGACAAGCTCGGCGCCGAGGGCCTGCAGGCGCGCCACGACGTCGTCGATGTCGTCGACGGCGAACATGATGCGGCTGATGCCCAGCGCGTTGACCGGTCCGTTCACGGGCGCCGTTCGGACCGCGGGCGGTGCAAGGAACTTGGACAGCTCGACCCGGCCGTGGCCGTCCGGCGTCCGCATGACTGCGATCTCGGATCGAACGTTGTGGAGCCCGAGGACACTGTCCACCCAAGGGCCCTCGACGGTCGTCTCGCCCTCGAGTTCCATGCCTAGCTCGGCGAAGAACGCCTTGGCGGCCTCGAGGTCGTCGACGACGATGAGGACGTTGTCCATCCGCTTGAGGGCCATGACTTGGTCTCCCATGGTTGCCTGAAGTCGCCCGTCGCGAGCCGTCCCATCGGCGCGCTAGGCACCAAGGATCTCGCTCAGGCTCTCGATGGTGACTGCGACTTTGGAGTTCGCCTTGACGGCCTCTTGGAATGAGGATACATCAAACCGGCGCGGGCGACTGGTAGCGTTTCCGGGCGGGGCAGGTCCCCTATGACGGGCACCGAGGATGCTTACACGACGTCGTTCGATCCACATGGAGCAGTTGCCACCCCGCCCCGGTCCGCCGTATCCCCCCCCGCCCCCGCGCGTCCTACTCGGCGTCGCCACGCCCAGTCCAAGCGTCGGCGACGCCGTGTCGACCGTCCATGTCGGGGGGCAGGGCGGCACCGCATAGGAGCCCCACGGATGCGCGCACGACGCCCCAGTGCCTCGAGCTTTGCTGCCGATCGCCCGGCCCCCGCCCGACCCTTCCGCACAAACCTTCCGTCGCCCCGAGCCATCGCGCGAGTCGCCGCCCTCGCCATGTCGGTGGCCACGCTGGCCACCGCTGGCGTGCGGGCCGAGGTAGGGGCGTCGACCTCGTCGTGGATCAGGTCCTCGACGTCGTCGAGTAACTTGCTCTCAGCCTTGCCCTCGACGCCCATCCTCTTCGCGGCGCAGGTGCCGGTGGGCGGGTTCGCGTCGTCGACAAGCACGTTCGGGAACCAGGGGGCCAGCGTCGAGCAGGCGCCGCGGGGCGGCGATCTGGTCATCCGCTACCCGGACGGGACGCTGCGGTACCTCACCCAGGAGGCGGGCTTCGGCGACGCGGGCCGGCAGGGCGCGAACGCGATCGCCGTGCGCGAGCCGAGCGTGCACTGGAGCGGTCAGAAGGCGCTCTTCTCGATGGTCGTCGGGGCGCCGACGCAGCGTTATCAGGTCCGGACGTTCAACTGGCAGATCTACGAGGTGAGCGGCCTGGCCCAGGGTCAGACGGCCTCGATCCGCAAGATCGCCGGTCAGCCTTCGGGCGTCGACAACGTCTCGCCCGTCTACGCCACGGACGGCCGCATCCTGTTCACGTCGGATCGGCCGCCGAGCGGCGCGGCGCACCTCTATCCGCAGCTCGACGAGTACGAGTCGACCGCTACGGTCAGCGGGATCTACGCCCTCGACGAGGCCACCGGCGCGCTGACGCTGCTCGAACACGCGCCAAGCGGGGCGTTCTCGTTATCGGTGGACAGCTTCGGGCGGGTCGTGTTCACGAAGTGGGACCACCTGCAGCGCGATCAGCAGGGCGATGCGCCGGGCACGGCCGCGACCTACGGCGCGTTCACCTACGCCAGCGAGGCCGCCGACGCCGCCAAGTCCACGCAGCTGGCCGGCGCCGAGGTGTTCCCCGAGCCGCGCACTTCGGAGGACCCGGCCTATTTGGCGGTGCTGTCGCGCCACAGCTTCAACCACTTCTTCCCGTGGGAGATCAACGAGGACGGCACGGCCGAGGAGACGCTGAACCACATCGGCCGGCACGAGCTGGGCGGCAGCTACACCGACGGCAGCTTTGCCTCCGACCCCAACCTGTCCTACTACGTGCCGGAAAACCTGCACGCCAACCGCCTCATGCTCCGCGACTCGGGCGGGCTCCTGCACCTGCGCGAGGATCCGCGTCACCCCGGCGAGTTCCTGACGACCTATGCCCCCGAGTTCGGCACGGCCTCCGGCGGCACGCTGATGCGGCTGACGGCGGCGCCGTCGATCAACGCCGACAACATGGTCCTGACCGCCGTGACGCCCTCCAACGCCGACGCCCAGGTGCCGCAGGCCACCGGCTACTTCCGCAACCCGCTGCCGATGACGGACGGCACGCTTGTCGCGTCGCACACGGCGGCGGACGGGCAGCTTTCCAACCTCGGCTCGACCGAGGCGCCCAACTGGTCGTACGCCTTCCGCCTGAAGACGCTCCAGCTGCAAGGCGGGTTCTACGCGCCCGCCGCCAACCTAACGAACGGCATCCACCGCGCCGTCAGCTGGTGGACGCCAGACGTCCTCGCCTCGTTCGACGGCCTCCTGTGGGAGGTCGACGCCGTCGAGGTCGTGGCGCGAATGGTGCCGACGCCGCGCCGCTCAGCGCTGCCGGCCGTTGAGGCGGCGGTGTTCGCGCAGCAGGGCGTCGACGAGGCGGCCTTCCGTGCGACGCTGCGCTCCAGCGGCCTGGCGCTCATCGTCTCGCGCAACGTCACGCAGCGCGATCGCGCCGATCGCCAGCAGCCCTACAACCTCCGCGTTCCGGGCGGCGTGCAGTCGCTCGGGCCGGTCGGGCCGAGCGGCAGCGTCGGGACGATCTACGATGTCTCCCGCCTGCAGATCTTCCAAGCCGATGCCCTGCGCGGCTACGGCGGTACCACCCAACCGCGGCCCGGCCGCCGCGTGCTGGCGCGCCCGATGCACGCCGCCGGCGTGTCGCAAGCGCCCGGCGCACCGGCCGGCGCGGTGACGATCGCCCCCGACGGCTCGATCGCCGCGCTCGTCCCCGCCCAGCGCGCCTTGACGTGGCAGCTCACCGATCCCGCCGGCGCCGGCATCGTGCGCGAGCGCAACTGGATCAGCTTCCAAGCCGGCGAGATCCGCGTCTGCGGCAGCTGCCACGGCGTCAACACTCTCAGCCAGTCCGGCGCCCCGCCGCCCTCCAACCCGCCCGCCGCGCTGGCGACGCTGCTCGCCGCCTGGAAGGCCCAAGGCGGCGCCGGCAGCGGCGGCGGCGGCGCATCGACCGCCACGCCGACCGGCGCCACTTCATCGACCGCCGCCCCCTCGACAACCGCCACCCCGGCGACCACCACCTTCCCTTCGACGCCGACGCCAAGCCGCACGGCGACGACGAACCCGACGTCGCCCACGGCACCGACGGCGACGCCCACGCGCACCGCCGCGGCCGAGCCGACGCGTTCACCGACGGCTGCGCCGCCGACGGCCACGCGCACCGCCGCGGCCGAGCCGACGCGTTCACCGACGGCTGCGCCGCCGACGGCCACGCGGACGTCCGCCGCGGCCACCGCCGTGCCCTCGGCGACATCGTCTGTTCGGCCGACGACGACGGCCATGCCGCCGCCCGCATCCGCCACGCCGGCGCGGCCGATCGAGCTTGCGGCGGTCCGCGATGCTTGGATCGACGCGGGCAACGCTTCCCGCAACCGGGGAATCGAGGCGACGCTTCAGGTCCGATCGGCGAGTTCGATCGGGCGCGAGCGGCGGACGCTCGTCGCGGTCGACCTATCGTCCATCCCGTCGGGGGTCTGCGTCTCGGCGGCGCGCCTGCGCCTCCAGCTGACCGGCGCGCCTGCCGCCCGGCGCACCGTCGACGCCCACCGTGTGACGCAACCGTGGACGGAGGGCCGCGGCACCGCCCGCAGCGGCGTGACGTGGCTGACCCGCGACGGGCGGGTGCCGTGGTTGGCCGCAGGCGGCGCGTTCAGCGGCATGCCATCGGCGTCGACGTCGGTCGGGACGACGGCCGGCGTCGCGGTGGAGTGGGACGTGACGGCCGACGTGGCGGCGTTCGTCCGCGGGTCACTGCCCAACAACGGCTGGCTGCTGCGGGACGCCGCGAGCGCGGCCGGTGGCGGCAGCGGCGGCGGCGAGGTGCTCTTCGCGTCGCGGCAGCACACGGTGAGCGCGTGGCGGCCGCGGGTTGTCGTGACGACGGGGTGTCGGTAGGACGCCGAGCAAGGCCACTCGGCCACGAAACTCGGCGGATGCGAGGTCCGTGGCCACGGTCATCACCTTGGACGAGAGCGTGCAGAACCCATCGCCCGATGGCTGCCGGCGCTCACCTGGCCGTGCACGGCCCGTTGATCGCCGGGGTCACGAAGGCAACTTGTCCGGCGGACTGGCGTCCAAGGCGATGACGGTGGCCGTCTCGGCGTCGGCCGAACCGCTGGTCATGTGCTCAGTGGGGATCTGGTACACCGAGGTCACGGCAGATCTTGCGCGCCAGGTGTTCGTTGATTTCTTGATGCCGCGGTATGGCCGAGCGACGTTTCTGGGAAAGATTGTGCCACCAAGAGTGCCGGCCTCCTTCTCGTAGAAGCGAGCAACCGTTTGCTTCCAGGTGCCGTGTAAGGTCTCGCCGCTTCATACGGCGATCTCACACTCCTCATACCCGTCTCCGGCCGCACGAATAGCATCCGAGCGATTGAGTTCCAATGCCTCGCGCAGGGTAACGCGAAGCGACTCGACGAGTTCGTCGCGGCTTGCCTCTTGGCAGTTAACTCCCGGAACCTCCTCGATCCAGCCAATCCACCATCCCGTATCCTGCTTCACGACAGCGGTGTAACTTGCGTTCATGGCTCTACCCTCATCTCGATGCGGCCAGTCTGCCGCACGCACGGATAGCTTACACATCACAGTTTGTTAGGTCGCATGGTCATCACACGGGTCACTAGCCGCCGGCACATCCAGCCATCAGCATAGCGGATCGTGACGTCACGCGACGGCGTAGCCCAGGTGTGCTCAGCCAGGGACATACGTCAGCCGCACCGTGTCCACGCCGACGCGATCGCAGGCGGTCAGCCGAAGCGGCGGGCGCGCGCCGACGAAGTATGGCTTGCCAGCGCCCAGTACGAACGGGCGCAAGTAGAGCTGATATTCGTCGATGAGGCCAACGTCCGTGAGGCTCGCGGCCAGCGTCGGCCCGGCGACGTCGATGACCCCATCGACTTCCGCCTTCAGCCGGCGCACGAAGGCTTCGACGTCCTCCGCGACAAGCGTGGCGTTCGGGCCGACCGACCTCCGCGTGCTCGAAACGATCCATTTCGGCTGCGCCCGCCACACCGCGGCGAAGTCGCGCTCGACGTCGTCCCACTCCGGTCGATCCTCGTCCCAGTAGCGCATAAGCTCGTACATCCGACGACCATAGAGACAGCCGGCCAGGCGGCGGACATGTTCGTTGAAATGACGATGGAGCGCGGCATCCGGCGCAGGCAATGCCAGATCGCCCGCGACTCCGTCGACGTATCCATCGAGGGACTGCATCATCCCGAAGACCAGCGTACCCACGTTCCTGCACCTCCGTGCGCACCCGGGCGAGCCGTGTGGGAATCGACGCACGTGCGTTGCGAGCGCGATGCTCAGCGCGAGCGCTGCTCTGGCCTTCGACAGGCCAACGACCTTGACGACCACACCGCGGCAGGTATGATTTCGCGCGGTCGAACAAGGACCACGGCACGAACACTCGGGGACTCAGGATACCACCATGCCCGCCCGCGAGACAGACAAGACGTCCAAGCCAGCCGTCCGGAAACCGGCCACGCCCACGGCGGCAGCAGGCACCGTCGCCGGGACGCTGCCGGTAGCCATGACCGGCAAGGCAAGCCCCGCGAAGGCCGCGGTCGGCGACAAGCCCGTCTTCGCCTACATCGCCAGCCTGCCCCAGCCGCAGCGCGGCATCGCGGAGCGGGTCGATGCCCTGGCGGCCGAGACACTTCCCGGTCTGCAGCGCTCCGTGAAGTGGGGCATGTCCTATTATGGCGTCGGCGACGGCTGGTGTTTCTGTTGCGGCGGTTTCGCCGGCCACGTCAAGCTGATGTTCGTGAACGGCGCGGCGCTCGAGCCCGTACCGCCGGTGACGCCGGTGGGGATGGGCAAGTCGACGCGGGGCGTGGAGCTCGAGTCCGTGGACGACCTCGACGAACGCCAGATCGCGGCGTGGATGACACAGGTCGCGGCCGGGGCAGGATCGTACGAGCCGCCGGACCGCAGCGTGATCGGGCTCGGCGACTACCTTCCGGGGCTACTGGACATCGATCGACAATCGATGCCGCCGCTCGCCGACGTGCAGCGGCATCTGGGCAACGGCGCGGGGGTCGACGTGCCCGTGCCCGTACCGCACGACTGCGTCGACAGCCTTCTCGGCGCGTACTGGCGTCGTCCGCATGCCTACTTGGATGCTGGCGTACGGTCTGCGATCGTACGTGTTTAGCGTGCTCTCGCGGGCACGGCTATGGGCTTGATGAGCGTGGCGATGGCAGGCGCGGCGTCGCGTTGTAGAGCGGTGAGGTAGGCGTGGACATCGACGTCGTTCTTGCGGAGGGTGACAACGATGCTGGCGAGGACGGCATGGTTGTTGGCGCCCTCTTGGGTGCGGTTACAGCCGCCGGTCTTGCGGGTGATGACAGCGGGACGAATGTCGCGTTCGGCGGCGTTGTTGGTGGCGTCAACGGCCTCATCGTCGAGGAAGCGGAAGAGATATTCGCGATGCTTGGTCAGGTGGCGGGCCATCCGCCCGGCGTCGTCGTAGGTCGGCCGGTTACACAAGATTCCGGACGGCCTCCGCCGCTCCTGACAAACGTCCTCCGATCCGTAGATGGTTTTCGTCCAAACCAACGGTGGTTGGGCGCAAGATCATCTATGGAATGACCCCAAGACCACTAGTGGTTCCAGCACCAACCACTAGTGGTTCAGCGACCAACCATCCTTGGTTCCGCGCCACAGAACGAGCGAACCTCCGCGAAGTGACCGGCGCCTGGTGCCCCCGCCACCTCCGTCGCTGGAACCGCTGCACCATCCAACAACAACGCGCCGCCCCACAAGAGGGCGGCGCGTCACATGAGACACCAACGATTTCGTTTCAGCGGACCGCCCCCAGGACCAACGTCCAGTCCCGTCCGATCCATCAAGCGGCCGCAACCCCCACCACTACTCCCACGCCTACGGCGTGCAAGGCGCCACCGACGCCGGCCACGCATTGTACCGCCCCGTCTCGCGACGGTTGCCGTTCAAATACGTAAACGTCCCATGCGCCGCGTCCGACGTATCGAACGTCCCGCGGATCATGATCTCGTTCACCCGGATCACGTCGCAGTTCGCCGGCGGGCACGGCGGGCGGAAGCAGCGCGGCGGGTTGCTGGGGCGCGGCGGGTCCTGCGGGCGGCCGCGGGTTTCGCAGTGGTACTCGTCGCGGTCGCGGCGGAAGATGAACATCCCGTCCGCGATGCCCGTCGTCGGGTTGACGATGCCCTCGGAGCCCGAGATGCCGCTGTTGGCCTCGCGGACCGTCAGGCCGCCGACGAAGCGTCCGTCGGCCGAGACGTCGAAGTGGACGGAGCCGCCGCTGTCCGTCACGCCGCACCAGGCACCGGCGATCGGCACAGGCTTTGGCGCCTTGGCCGCCGAGGCGTGCCCGGCGGTGACGCCGAGCGCGGCTCCGCAGACCACCGCGAGCAACAAGGCGCCGGTGCGGCGCCGATCCAAGAGATGGGACAAGCCGTTCATTGTAATCGTCCTCCTCACCCGCTTCAGAGCGCACAGGCCCCTGAAGCCTCAGCCTAGGCGAACCGCCCAGGCACTTGGAAGCATAGCACCGCCGCCGCCCGACGTCGACCCGGTTTGCGATCGCTGCGACGAATAGCCATCAGAGTTGGGTCAGCGGTGGGTGTTCATCGAGCGGCGGCAGTCGATGGAGTGGGACACCACGGCGCGCCGGATCGTTCCGTGGCTCCTCCATCGTTCCGTGGCTCCTCCGGATCATAGATTCGTTTGCAGAGGGCGTATCTCGTTCTCTGCCTGTGTCGATATAATAGGTGCCGCACGACGCGCGACCATGCGCGCGCGCAAGAGGAGACTGTCGATGAATACGATGCGCCCGACTGCCAAGACCTTCCTCCGGCTCGCCGTTCTCGGCGCCGTGCTCGCATGCGTGCTCAGCGCTGGGGGCGCGAAGGCCGCCCGCACGCCGCGCGATCAGAAGATGCCATCCGCGGCGTACATGACGAACCCCCAGGCCAAGACCGAAGCCGAGCGACTGGACGACTACCTGGCCGTCTGGATCGAGGACCGCGGCAACGGCGGCGAGATCTACGGCAAGCGGCTCTTCGGCAACGGCCTGCCGAACGGCGGGCCGGACCGCCAGGGCATCCAGGTCGTCCGTGAGGTCCAAGGACCGGGCCGCAGCAACGAACCGCACGGCGAGCGGTCGGACCCCGACCTCGTCTGGAACAGCGTCCAGCTCGAGAGCATGCTGGTCTGGTCGCAGTTCACCGACGACACGAACGGCTGGGACATCTACGGCGCGCGCGTCAGCCCGGCGGGCTACTCGCAAGGGTCGGCGCGGCTTCTCGTCGGCGGTCCGGGCGACCAGCAGCACCCGGACATCGCGATCCAAGCGACGGAGCACAGCGACAACAGCGACTACATCCTGGTCTACGACGACAACCAGCGCGACCTGGACCGGGTCATGGGCATGAAGATCCGCTTCAACGGCATCCCGAACGGCAAGCCGTACCAGGTGTTCGCCGGCGAGACGTGGAACGCCACGGACCCGACCACAAACGGCAGCGCCGTCGCCTGGGTGGACGACCGCGGCGAGACGACCGATATCTACTCGATCCGCCTGCGCAACGGCCTGCCGAACGGCAAGGACATGCGCCTCGCCGGCACTGCGGACGACGACTTCAACCCCAACTTCGGCTCCGGTGGCCTCGTGTGGAACGTGTACGACCCCGCCACCGCGAACGACATCGTCGGGCTGGCGGTGTACGACAACAACCGCACGACCGGCCCATCGTTCGGCATCCGCGTGCCGCCGGCGAACCAGTCGTGGCCCGTCCTGATCAACGGCCTGCTGCTCTACAGCGACGATCGCTCTGGAAACCTGGACATCTACGCGATCCGGACCGTGAACGTGCGCTACCAGCGCGGCAACGAGATCGCGATCGTCACGGAGTAACGCACGGGCGGTGGCCGATGGGAAGGGCGAAGCATTCGTCGGACGAATGCTTCGCCCCTACAACCTGGACGCGATGATTCACGCGGTCCGACCACGGTCGATTGGCATTGATTGGGCGGCGGCCCTTTGCATTGACGGCTGCCGGAGAGG
>JBDTSC010000067.1:0-12402 GCA_039931375.1 Ardenticatenales bacterium | reverse complement strand
CCGAGGCCCTGCGGCTCTGCACGCATCCCCTCCGGCTCTGCACGCCCTCCCTCCGTCTTCCGCGCCCCACGATCACCCCCTACCGCCCCCAAGTCCCCGCCGACGCCTCGCCGGAAGCACCCAGGATCGCCGCGCGGTACGGGCGCCCTCTACGAACCTTGACCTCTTAACAACCCCGATGATATCCTTCGCCGGTTCCCCGACCTGGGAAGGGCCGCCCATGGTGGCCGGTCGCGGGGACGCCCACCGCGGGAGGTCCGACGGGGGCACGACGGCCGCCGACGCCTGTCCCTTTTCGCGGCGGGCCGGGGACCGTTAAGGATTTCAGCCATCATGAACGAGCACGAGACGGACGAGCCCAAGGCCGAAGCGCCTGCGGCAGTGGATCAGGCCGCGTCGACCGACGCCCCGGCGCCCGACTCGGCGCCGGCCGTGTCGACCGAGGCGGAGACGATGCCGCCTGCCGAGACGGTGAAGCCGACGGCGGAGGCGAATACGGAGACGGACCCGCCCGCCGAGACGGCGACGGCAGAGGCGCCCGCCGAGACGGCGGCGGCAGAAGTGCCCGCCGAGTCGGCGGCGCCAGTGAATCTGCCGCCAGCGGCGGACACGGCGGACACGGCGGTGGCCGAAGCCCCCGCCGAAGCCCCCGCCGAAGCGGCAGCGGAGCCGGCGGCCGACGCGGCACCCCCCGCGGAGGGCCGCGCGAAAGGCGGCAAGCCCCCCGCGGCGCGTGGTCGACCGCGGCGGCAGCTGGCCGAACTGGTCGTGGGCGAGAAGCTCAAGGGCAAGGTGGTCGGGCTCTCGAAGTTCGGCGCCTTCGTCGACATCGGCGCCACGACGGACGGCCTGGTGCACCTCACCGAGCTGCCGGGCAAGCGCGTCCGGAGCGCCGAGGAGGCCGTCCAGTCGGGCCAGAGCGTCGAGGTCTTCGTCAAAGAGGTCGACCTGGACAAGGGCCGGATCTCGCTGTCCATGCGCGATCCCGTCGCCAACCCGCTGAACGGCCTGTCCGTCGGCGATGTCGTGACCGGCCACGTGACGACGGTCACGAAATATGGGGCCTTCATCGACATCGGCTCGGACACGGAGGGCCTGGTCCACATCAGCGAGATGTCCAGCGGCTTCGTCAGCCGGCCCGAGGATGTCGTGCAGCCCGGCGCCGAGGTCGAGGTCCGCGTCAAGGAGATCGACAACGAGCGCAAGCGGATCAGCCTCTCGATGGTCGGCTTGGCCAGCGACGCGGCGGCCGGCAGCGAGCCCGAGCAGCGCCGCGGTGGCGGTGGTGGCGGTGGTGGCGGTGGTCGCGGCCGTGAACGCCAAGAAGAGGTCTACGTCCCCGAAGAGCCCGCGGTCCGCATGCCCACCGTCATGGAGTTGGCCCTCCGACGGGCCATGGGCGAGGACGTCGACGGCGACGATGGCGACACGGGCAAGGGGCGCGGCGACAAGGGCAAGAAGGCCGCGCAGCGCGAGATGACGGACGTCTACGCCAAGATGCTGGCGGACTATCGCGACAGCAAGGGCGAGGGCAGCTAGGCCGCGCTGAACGCCACCGCCTCGTTTGCGAGCGGCGCCGACAACCTCGGCGAACAAGAGCATGGATTGCGAAGGGTCGCCTACGGGCGGCCCTTCGTCGTTGTTGCGCGCATTGGGCCGACTCGGCGTCATACCTGCGCGCATCGCCATCCCCACGGATCGTCCAATTGTCGCCGTTTGGACGGCCCGCGTGTCCATAGCCTCCGAATGATCGCCGCACCCGGCGCGCCGACGAACGCGCGTCGCGCCGCACATCGCACTTCTGCTTCGGAGGCTCATCGTGGACTTGTTGCCTCGTCCGGATCTCGCATTGACCCGCCGCTCCGCCCGCGTCGCCGCCGCGCTGGCCACGGCGCTCGCGCTCATGCCGGCCGTCGCCGGCGGCCGCGCGGCGGCGCAGACCGCGCCGCCCGCCACGGTCGAGCCGGCGCCGGGGACGACGGCGTTGACGTATCGGTTGGCCGACGACTGGTTCGACGTGGCGTACACCGGCGATCTGGCCCGCATTCGCACGCCGGTGGACGTTTCCAGCGGTCCGGACGGCACGGTGTTCGTGTTGGACTACGAGGGGATCCATCACGTACCTGACTTTGGCCAAAGCGATCCCTACGCCGCGCTGCTGCACGCCATCGATCCCAACAGCGGCATGGAGCGACAGGTCATCGATCTGGCGCCTTGGGTGTACGGCCCGACCCGACTCGACGCAGCCTCGGATGGTTCGATCGCCATTCTCGGCAGGTCGACGCAAACGCCGGGTACGACGGCGCGTGTCGTGAAGCTGGATGCGGGCGGGCGATGGCTCGGCGCATGGGACTTGGCGAACATCAGCTACGGAACGGACATCGCGGCGCTGCCCGACGGCCGCATCGCCGTTGCGATCTACGCCGGCTTCGCCGTGATCGACCCCACCAGCCCGGTGATCGCGCGAATCGCGCTGACCGACCTTGGCATCAATCCCGTCGCCAGCGGTCACCGCTATAACCCTCGACGCCTGGACGCGGGGCTCGACGGGCGGGTCACCGCCCTTGTCGGCGACTCGTGGGCCTGCCCGCAGCCGACGTCTCCGCCGAGAACCCCGCCGACGCCGTACCCGACGCCGACGCCCCGGCCGTCGTTCGCGGCCGCGGGCGGTTCGTCGGCGCGGGTCCGGCGCGCCGTTCCGGAGCAGAGCGAAGGGGTTTGTGCAGCGGAGATTGCGATCACCCTCCGTCCGGACCTCACCCTCGAGTCCGCGTTGGGGCTGCCGGAATACTACGAAGACATCGCCGTTCGCGACGGGGCCGTGTTCGTTCCATTCCGATATCGGAGCGGTGACGTCTTGCGCGTCGGCGCCGTCGACGGCAAGGGGCCCGAGGTCGGCTATCCGCTCGCCCGGGTCATGCCAGACGGTGTCGCCCGAAGCTCCGGCGGCGTGAGCGGCGTCGCCATCGACGTCGCGCCCGACGGGACCATCATCGCGGTTTGGGCCAACAGCGAGTTTTTCACGAACGGGCCGGTACGGCTCGGTGTCCCAGGGGACAAGGGCGCGGTCGCAACCGGCATGGCCTACGGTGACCGTCCGGCGCTGACCGGCCCGGTCCGCCCGCGAGCGGTCTCGGCGGGGCCGGACGGCCTAGCGGTCCTCGAGGGAGCCTACGCGCTCGCGGGCGCGGCTCCACGGACCCGGCGCACCGTCGACATCGTGGCGTGGTCCAACGCCATCCAGCGTTGGACGTTCGACGGGCGGCTCGTCGGTCAGTGGGCGCACGCGGGCGGGAGCTCGTGGGTACGCGGATCGCACGTGAGTGATGGGGGTGCGCCCGAGGACATCGCGGTGGTCGGCAACCGAACGTATACCGCAACGCCCGGCGGGATCTGGCTGCGCACGAGCATGATCGAGCCCGCCTGGTTCAGCGGCGTGCCCGGAATCCGCCTGGTCGCCGCCGACGCCGACGAGACGGCCGTCGTCGCCTTCGACGCCGCCGGCTCGCAGGTCATCGTCTGGGCGCCGGACGGCCGGCAGATCGCCGCCTGGGCGGTGAAAGCCGATGGCCGCGCGGTCGCCGCGTCCGACCTGACGGTCGGCGGCGGACGGGTGTACATCGCCGACACGGGCCGCAACCGCGTCCTCGTCCGTTCGATGAGCGGCGACGACCTGGGCGAGTGGCGTACGCACGACGGCCCGCAGCGCCTTGACATGACGGACGACGGCGACATCGTCGTCCTGGGCCGCGGCGGGTGGGGCCTGCGCTACACGCCGGATGGCGGTTTGCGGGCGGCGTGGCGAATGCCGGGCTCGTCCGGCGTCAAGCGGTTGGACGGCACCGACATCACCGCCGGCTTGGACGGAAGCGTCTACGTTTCCTACAGCCGCGTGACCGTCGGCTCCGCTGTCGACCGCAGCCAGGATGGTATCGAGGCCGCCGGCATCTGGCGGTTCGAAATGTCGGTGCCGCCGCCCGACTCGTCGCCGCCGTCCCCCGATCCGCAGCACTGCCTCGTCGACGTAGAAAAGGTCGCCTCGCCGGCGCGCGTGTCGCTCGGCGCACCGGTCTCGATCGCGCTGACCGCTCAGGGAGAGTGCCCGAAGGAACCGCTGCCCGAGCAGATCCTCTTCGTCCTGGACACATCGTGGTCGATGAACGACGGCTATGCGTACCCTTCGCAACCCCCCGGCGCCCTCGAGCGCGCCCGCCGCGTCCTCGTGCCGCTGCTTGGCGCCCTCGACCCGTCCGTCGTCGACGTGGGGCTCGTGACGTTCGGCGACGGCGCGGCGCTACAGACCGTGCTGTCGGACGACATCGCTGACCTGCGCAGCCGCATTCTGCGCGCCCAGGCGGACGGCGACACGCGTATGGGCGCCGGCGTGGACCTGGCGCACGGCGAGCTGAACGGTCCGCGCCGCGTCGTGGACGCCCGCCGTGCCATCGTCATCGTCAGCGACGGCGTGTTCAAGGACGATCCGCGAGCCGCCATCGCCGCCGCCCGCGCCGACGACATCGACGTGCACGCGCTGATCGTCACGACGCCCGAGTTCACGCCCGAGGTCCGCGCGTCGCTCGTGGCGATGCTGGGCGCCGACCACCTCGACATCGACCCATCGCCCGACCGCGCCAAGGCGATCATCGACGCGATCGGCGCATGGCGCACGGAGCCGGACGTGTTCGACACGCTGACCGTGCGCGACGTCGTGCCGGCGAACATGCGCTACGTCGTCGGCTCGGCCGTGCCCGCGGCGGCGTGGGACGCCGTGACGCGCACGCTCACCTGGGTGCTCGCGCCGCGACCGGCCGGCATGCGCGTGACGCTGCGGTACGCCGTCGTGCCCGAGGAGGCGGGCACGTGGCCGACGAACGTCGAGGCGGACGCGACGTGGCGCGACGTGCGGGGCGGCACAGGGGCGCTCCGCTTCCCCGTGCCGCACGTCGACGTCGTCACGGGCACGCGGATCTTCCTGCCGTTCGCGACGCGCACCGTGTGCGCGCGCTGGACGCGCCCGATCGACCTCGTGCTGCTCCAGGACATCTCGAGCTCGATGCGCGAGCGCGCCGCCGACGGCCAGCGCACGAAGCTGGCGGTCGCGGTGGACGCGGCGTCCCTGTTCCTCGACCGGCTCAACTCGTTCCGCGACCGCGTCGCCATCGTCGCGTTCGACGCCGACGCCCGCGTGGTCGTGCCGCTGTCGAACGACTTCGGCGCCGCGTCCGCGGGCCTGACATCGCTGCGCGCGGGCTACGGCACGCGGATCGACCGCGGGCTGTCGGTGGCGACGACGGTGCTGAGCGAGAACTCGCGGGCGTTGGCGTTGCCGGTGGTCGTACTGCTCTCCGACGGCCTGCAGAACGGTTCGGCGGACCCGGTGCGCGCCGCGCTACCCGAGCTGCGGGCGATCGGCGCGCGCGTGTTCGTCGTGGGCTACGGGCAGACGGTGGACGAGGCGCTGCTGCGCGAGATCGCGGGCGATCCGGCGGACTACCGGTATGCGCCGGCGGTGGAGGATCTGCGGGCGGTATATGATGCGGTCGGGCGGACGCTGTTGTGTCCGTAGGCGTTGCGAGCCAGGGGCCTCGGCCCCTGGCGTCGCCAGATGCGTCCGCCCTTGCTCCGCCCCCCGCACCCCGCTACCCTCCACAGGCGGCGCGCCGGGTCGGCCCGGTGGGCGCGCCGGGGCGGTCCGCCGGACCGCGACGCTGGCCGCCGTAGGAACCATGTCCCAGTCCCCGATCGACTTCGAAGAACTGTTTCGGCAGCTAACAACGGGCGGCGGCCGCCGGCGGCCCGGTGGCCCTGGTGGTCCCGGACAACCGGCCGCGCCGCCCGGACCGCCCACGCCGCGCACGATCCCATGGCGGCCGATCGTCCTGGCGTTTCTGGTGATCACCGTGATCGGCCTCGTGAACGGCGGCGCGGCGTTCATCACGGATGCGTGGTGGTTCGCCTCGCTGGGTCAGGCCGCCGTCTTCCGGACGCGGGTGGTGCTGCCGCTGGCGGTGTTCGGCGGCGTGTTCGCGATTGGCCTCGTGTGGCTGCTGGGCAACCTGCGGCTCGCGGCGCGCGGCGTTTCGGCCGAGGCGCGCTTTGCGGGGCAGCCCAGCGCGTGGGCGTCCCGTCGGCCCGTCGTCTGGGGTCTGGCGGGCGTCTTCGGGTTCGTGGCGCTCTCGATCGCCTCCGGCGCCGCCACGCAGTGGCCCGAGGTGTTGGCCTGGCAGCACCGCACCCCGTTCGGCACGACCGAGCCGATCTTCGGGCTGGACGCCGGCTTCTACGTCTTCACGCTGCCGCTGCTGCGGGCGATGCAGGCGATCGCGTGGAGCTGGCTCCTGGCCGCCGCGGCCGGCTGCGGCCTGCTGTACGCCGTCGGCGGCGTGCTGGACTTGCGGCGCGGCAAGTTCCGCATGGCGCGGCGGGCGCGGGCGCACGTGCTCGTGCTGGCGGCCGGCGGCGCGTTGTTGTGGTCGCTGGGGCAGTGGCTGGCGCGCTTCAGCCTCTTGATCGTCGACCACAACCCGGGCGATTCGTTCTTCGGGCCGGGTTACGCGGACGCGACGGCGCGGCTCTTCGGGTACCGTGTCCTCGTGGTCGTCGGGATCGCGGTTGCCGTCGGGCTGTTGGCCAGCATCCGCGCGAACCGGTTCGTCTGGCCGGTCGGCCTGGCCCTGGCCGCGTTCGGGCTGCAGGCGCTGTTCGGCGGCCTCGTGCCGGCGTTCGTGCAGCAGTACCGCGTGCTGCCGAACGAGCTGACGCTCGAGCGGCCGTACATCGAGCACAACATCGCGCTGACGCGCAAGGCGTGGGGCATCGATAAGGTGACGGAGCGGCCGTTCGCGCCGCGGCCGCGCGTGGACCGCGCCGCGCTGGACGCCGAGACGGCGACGCTGGCTTCCGTGCGGCTGTGGGACTGGCGCGTGATGAAGACGACGATCGTCCAGCTGCAGGCGCTGCGCAAGTACTACAACTTCCTGGACATCGACGTCGACCGCTATGCCCTCGACACGCCCGCCGGGCCGATGACGCGCGAGACGCTGATCGCCGGGCGGGAGCTGATCGCCGAGGATCTGCCGAACCAGACGTGGGTGAACACCCACCTCAAGTACACCCACGGCTACGGCGCCGTGATGAACCCGGTCGACGAGGTCGGGCCGCAGGGGCGGCCGGTGCTCTGGCTGCGCGACATCCCGGTCGTGGCGCGGCCGCCGTTCGATCGGCCCGTGACCGAGCCGCGGATCTACTTTGGCGAGGCGGGGTCCGCGCCGTACGTCGTGGTCGGGACGCGTGGCGGCGAGTTCGACGCCACGGCGCCCGAGTCGGAGGAGCGAACGTCGCGCTACGACGGGAAGGACGGCGTCGGAATCGGCAACCGCTTGCGCCGGATGCTGTTCGCGTTGCGGTTCAGCGACGTCGAGCTGTTGCTGTCGCCCGAGATCACGGCGGACAGCAAGATCCTCCTGCACCGGAACATCAAGGAGCGCGTCCAGGCGCTGGCGCCCTTCCTGGCGTTCGACGACGACCCCTACCTGGTCCTCACGCCGGACGGCCGGCTGACGTGGCTGCTGGACGCCTACACGCTGACCGATCGCTTCCCGTACAGCCGCCCCGAGGCCACGTCGCTCTCCCCGACCGGCAGCGCGAACTACCTGCGCAACAGCGTGAAGGTCGTGATCGACGCCTACGACGGCCAGCCGACGTTCTACGTGGTCGATGACGAGGACCCGCTGATCAAGGCGTGGCGTGGCGCGTTCCCGACGCTGTTCCGACCGGCCGCCGAGATGCCGCCGACACTGCGCGAGCACTGGCGCTACCCGGAGGGGCTGTTCCGGCTCCAAGCCGAGACCTACACGCGCTACCACATCACGCAGCCGGCCGAGTTCTACAACGCGAACGACGTCTGGGTCATCCCGCAGGAGACGTACGAGCAGGCCGGCAACCGCCAGGTGACGCAGCCGTACTACGTGACGCTGAAGCTTCAGGGCGAGGACAAGGCCGAGTTCGTCCTGATGCTCCCCTTCACGCCGCGCGCCCGCCAGAACATGGTCGGCTGGCTGGCGGCCCGCAGCGACGGCGACGGGTACGGTCAGCTGGTGGTCTACCGCTTCAACGAGGGCGAGCAGTTCTACGGGCCGGCGCAGATCGAGAGCGTGATCGACCAGGACACGGAGATCAGCCAGCAGCTCACGCTCTGGAACCAGTCCGGCAGCCAGGTGCTGCGCGGCAACCTGCTGATCGTCCCGATCGACGGCACGCTGCTCTACGTCGAGCCGGTCTACCTGGCATCAAGTTCGGGCGACGCCCTGCCCGAACTGAAGCGGGTGATCGTCGGCGACAACGAGCACGTCGTGATGCGCCCCACGCTGGACGAGGCCCTCGCGGCGCTCGTGGGCGATGCCGGGCGGCCGGTCGCGGGCGCCGCCGAGCCGAACGCCGCGGGCGCGACCGGCGCCGGCGCCCCAGGCGCAGCGGGCGCGACGACGTCCGAGCCGTCCGCGGCATCGTCGACCACGACCGGCGCCGCGTCCGGCGAGCCGGCGAACGCACCGCCCCCGCCGCTGGCGGATCTCCCGCCGGACGCCGACGTCCCGACGCTGGCCGCCGCCGCCGTCGCCCACCGCGCCGCCGCGCAGGCCGCGCTCGTGGGCGGCGATTGGACGGCGTTCGGCCGCGAGATGGCGGCGCTCCAGGCGGTGCTCGATCGGCTGGCCGCCGCGACGGGCGCGGCGCTGCCGGCGCCCGCCCCGCCGTCGCCCCTGGATGCGACCCCACAGCCGAACCCACAGGCGGCCCCGCCGCCAACGCCGAAGGCGTCCGCCCCGTGACCGCCGACGCGGAATCGCTGTCGCGTCCCGGCGCGAGCGGGTGGAGCCGCTGGCGGCGCGCCTCGGGCGCCGATCGGTTTCGCGTCGCCCGCCGGCGCGTGCGGGCAGCGGCCGCGAACGCTCGGACCGCCGCGCGCGCTCTCTTCGGCGGAGGCGACGACGAGGGCGAGCTCGTGACGGTCTACACCGCCAACACGCCCGAGGAGGCCTGGATCGTCCGCGGCCGCCTCGTCGCCAACGGCGTCCCGGCGATCGTCGCGCGCGCGAGCGGCGGGTCCGTGTGGGGCGAGGGAGTGCTAGGCGTCGGGGTGCCGGTGCGGGTGCCGCGAGCGATGGTCGAGCGGGCGGAGGCGGTGTTGGGGGCGGAGGGGGACGTGGGGGAAGACGAGGGGTGAGCGATCGCCCTGCCAATCCCACACGCCCGGCCTATCGCCCACGTCCGGCCAATCCCCCACGCCCCAACACCAACCGCCGCACCAACCCGATCGGCAGCCCGATCACGTTCGACTCCGACCCGACGAGCGCCGCCACGGGGTGGAAGCCGGCGTGTTGGATCGCGTACGCGCCCGCTTTGTCCAGCGGATCGCCGGTGGCGATGTAGGCCGCCATCTCGTCGTCGCTGAAGGCGCGCAGCCAGACGGCCGTCGTCTCGGCGGCGACGGTCGCCCAGCCGGTGGCCGCGTCGACGACGGCCAGGCCGGTGATCACGTCGTGCCGCCGGCCGCGCAGGCGGCGCAGGAACGCCGCGGCCTCGACGGCGTCGCGCGGCTTGCCGAGGATCGACGGGTGGGGCGTTCCGGCGCTGGCTTGCTGGATGTCGCGGGCCGGCGAGTCGTCGTCGGCGTCAATACCGTCGCAGGCGACGACGATCGTGTCGGCGCCGAGGACGAGCGTCACGCCGGTGTCGCTGCCGTTTGTTCCGTCGTCGGCGTCGCCGCTCGCGGGCGCGGCCGCGATGACGCGGGCCTTGGCCAACGCCAGGCGCATCGCCGCCCCGGCGGGCGTCTCGTCGGGCGCGATCGTCTCGTCGACGTCGGCGGACGCGACGGCGTACGGGACGTCCAAGGACGCCAGGAGCGCGCGGCGGCGGGGCGAGGCGCTGGCGAGGAGGAGGCGGAGCGGCGGTGGCCGTCCGACGGTGGTAGGGGATGGGTTCGGCATGCGGGTCGACTGCTCCATCGACGGGTGGATCGCTATCTCAGACCGCATTGTTGCGACCGTGTGATTCGTCAGGGCCGAGCTGGGGCTCGGCGGTCCCAGGCGAACAGATCCCAAAGGAACGGGTCCCAGAGGAACAGGTCCCGCGGGAATAGGTCTCACGGGAACGGACCAGGCGGCGGCATCACGCCGGATTGGCACTATGGCAACGCCATCACCCAGATGTTCCGATCGTCCGCGCTCACGAACGCCGCCCGCCGGCCGTCCGGGCTGACGCTCCAGTCGCCGCCCGCGATACGGAACGGGTGGGCCGCCGGGTCCGTCAGCGGGCGCGGCACAAGCGTGTCCGCGTCCAGCTCGACGAGGCGCATGCTGGGGGCGCCGACGTCGAACGGGACGATGATCAGCCGCCGGGCGTCGCGCCAGCGGTACGCGCCAAACAGGGAGTTGAGACGGCGGGGCGGCGATGCGCCGTCGAGGGTCGCGAGCCAGAGGCCGCCTTCGTCTGCGGCGTCCGTGCCGGACACGCTGTACGCCAGGTGACGGCGGTCGGGGGACAGCGTCAGGCCGCGCATCCGCGGGCCGCGCAGCAGCTCCGTCCGCGCGCCGCCGTCCAGCGGCTGCCGCCACAGGACATCGTCCGTGGCGATCGGGTCGTCGTTGGCGCGGGCGCGGACCAACAGCGCGTCGTCGGACAGCCAGTCCACGAGCGAGCCGTTCGGCAGGCGCGCGACCTCCTGGCCGGGCGATCCGTCCGGAGCGCCGACCATGATCCGCGCCACCTGGCCATCGATCCCCGCGTTCGGGTTGTCCGCCTGCCACGCGATCCGCGCGCCGTCCGGGCTGAACGTCACGGACCGCCCGCCCGCCGCCACGTCGAACGCGGCGCCGTCCGCCAGTCGTACGAGCGTCGTCCGGCCGGCGGCCTGGTCGATGCGCCAGCGCTGGTCGGGGCTGAGCGTCGCGATCGTCGTGGTCACGAGCGATGGCGCTGTCAGCGGTGCGTCGAGCCGCGCTTCGTAGAAGCCCGTCACGCCGTCCGCGGAGCGATCGATGAACCACAGGGCTTGCGAGTCCGCGCGCCAGAACGGGCGGACGCAGCAGCCGCCGTCCGTGAGGCGATCGGGGACGGCCAGCGGGCGGTCGGGCGTACCGGGCAGCCCCGCTGGATCGGTGGTCGACGGCGGAGAGTGCGGGTCGATGACGACCGGACCGGACGGCGGCGCGGGCATCGAGAGGTCGTCGCCGCGCCCGGTCGCCCTATCGGTCGCCCCATCAGTCGCCCCAGCCGTTGCCGACGCGCGAACGCTCGACGCCACTTCGTCCGCCGCCGGCGCCGCGCGACAGCCGCCGAGCGCGCCGGTCGCCGCCAGGACGAGCATGAACGCGATCCACGCCGCGTGCGTCGGTCGAACGCGGCCGGGCGCGGCACTGCCCAGCGCGGCTCCGCTCGGGGCCACGCCGGCGCGCAGCGCGTCGACACGCCTCCCGCCCTTCATCGGACGTCCGGCGGCCACGGCCGGGCGAAGTCGTTGACGATCGGACCGCCGATGCGCACTTCGGGCTGGTCGTCCAAGTGCTGCCACTTGCGCGGATCGTCAAGGTCCCGCTCGAAGCCGATGCCGAGCGAGCTGGCCAGCGCCAGCGTGTCCCAGTCCGCGTCGATGAGGGTGACGGGGTTGAACTTGCGGTTGTGGGCCAGGTCGCGGATCTCGAGGTGCAGGTGCGGCCGGGACCGGCACGTCTCGCCGGAATCGCCGCTCTTGCCGACGACGTCGCCGCCGCGGATCGTCCGGCCGGGGACGAGCGATGCGCGCTCGAGCAGGTGCCCATAGAACGAGGCGTAGCCGACGGCGGGGTGGTCGATCATCACGTTGTGCGGCGCCGACCCGAAGTTCATCGCGTCGACGCTGAAGACGACGCCGTCCGCGATCGCGACGACGGGGGTGCCGCACGGTGCGGTCAGATCGACCCCGAAGTGGATGCCGCCGCTGGCGCCGTACATCGTGCGCCGTTGGCGGAAGGCGCCGGTCGTGTTACCGTACGGCTGGCCGAGCAGCCATGTGCTCGGGCCCGGCGGCATCGCGAACGGCAGCTGGAACGGGCGCGCGTCGGCGCGGGCCGGGGCCGGCGGTTGGCTGGACGCCAGCACGGCGACCAACGCGAGCACGGCGGCGAGCGGCCGGATCCGCGGTCGGATGGGCATGGCGGGTGCAACTCCATGGCCGGCACGGCTGGGCGTCCGGCGCGGCGTCACGATGCGTACGAGCGATACCGCACGAACGTGCGGGCCTTGGCGGGACGAACCGGGCCTTGGCGGGACGAACCGGGACAGAGCGGGACGAACCGGAACAGAGCGGAACAGAGCGGGACAGAGCGCCATCGTAGCAGGCGCCCGCGCACAATCCAACGCGCG